>CANPWC010000152.1 GCA_947581905.1 uncultured Acetatifactor sp. | reverse complement strand
ATTATATTTCATTTGGATGGCAAAAGCAAGAGAAAATCGTTTGAAGGCTTAATAATCTCCGCTATAGACTTCAATAGGTTTCTTGTCTTTGTACAAATAGACGGTGAGTTCGTCGTCGTCCTCTACCCCATAAACGACGGATGTATGAACATTCGCCACGCCTTCCACATCTTCCTCCACCTTTTTCTTGCTCTTGGAGTTCGTGCCGGCACAGTAAAGGTCGCCGTCTTCCAGGAAGAAGACCTGCTTAGAAGCTTCATCATACGCCAGAGAGTAATAATCAGCATCATCTATGTCATTGGAGATGAGTTCGACTTTCTTGCCATGGCAGCAGTACAGGGAGTCCTCATCCGTCGTGAAGTAAATCCTGGACAAATCAGAACTCGCCAAGACATACTGCACGTCTTCGTCGTCGTAGAGCTCTTCCTCTTTCATGCTAGCTGAGAAGCCATCCATACGGTACAAGGAACCCTTGGACGCATAAACGATGGATTTCCCGTTTGAAGATAAGCTGAAGCCGTTATAACTGGAAGCGATCTTCTCCGTGTCGGTACCGTCCTTGTTGAACCATGCCAGGGAGCCTTCGCCAGTGATGCAGATGGCGTTCTTTAAGCTGGATACGCTATAGGCGGTACAGTAGGAGCTTACATAGCCAGACTGGGCCATGTCCCCATTATAGAGGAAGTACAGGGAGGAGCTGGAAACTTTTACAGGATCCTCCATACCTGCCTTATAATAGTAACACTTACCGTCATCCTTGGAATAGACAAGCTCTGTCACATCCGCATTGGTGCTGATGCTGCCAGTGGAGACTTCGCTGGACAACTTAACGCTATCCTTGCCGTTATAATATTTTAAAGTGTATTCGTAATTATCCGGATCATATTCCAGGAAGAACAAGTTCTTGCCATTGTTCGATATCGCTACCGGGAAGCAGCCGTCTTTGTCGACTTTCTGGGAATCTTTCATGTTGACGCCGCCGATGCAGAGGGTATTGTCCGTCTGACCCTCATAATCTTTGAGGAAAGCTACCGTCTTGCCGTCCGGGGAAAGGCAAAGATAGGAACAATTGACATCCTTGCTGATCTGGGTGCTTTTTCCGTTCGATACATTGTAGAGGTAGAGTTCGCAGCTTTCGTAGTCATCCCCTGTGAAATAAGCGAAATAATCCTTGCTGATTCCAAGGTCGACCGAAATCACCTCATCAGCCACTTCTATTTCCTCTAAGTCATTGTTTACGTAATAAAGCGTCTTGTCACCATCTGAAGTGATGTAGGCAGTGAGGAAGGGATTGCTGTAGGTATAGTCGACATCTTCTACTTCCACGGTCTCACCATCCTGATTCGCGAACAGGTAGGTGTTGAAGCCCACATAAGTGCCAAAGACCCAGTCCTTCGTTTGCCCGGAACCGCCGCCTATGCCGCCTATGAGCTTGGGGACCACAAGGATCAGGGCGATGACGGCCACTGCGGCTACGGCCGCGATCAGGATTATTTTGCCGGCAGGCTTCTTAGAATCGGACCCTGGCTGCTGGGGAGCGCCTTGGGGATTGTTGTAAGCCTGCTGGGGTGCGCCCTGTGGAGCGGTGTAAGCCTGCTGAGGTGCGCCCTGGGGATTGTTATAGGCTTGCTGAGGTGCGCCCTGTGGAGCGCCCTGGGGCACGACGGATGGGGCGGGAGCGCCTTGGCTTGGCTGGATGCCCGTCTTTTCTCCGCAATACGGGCATACGCTGGCGTTATCGGGTATCTGTTGGCCACATTTGCCACAAAACATTTTATTTTCCTCCTCATTTGAAGTATTGGCATATAGATCAAGCCATATTTACCACATTATATTTCAATCAGGCGGCAAAAGCAAGGGATAATCCTGATTTCCTGGAAAAATCAGCGGGTTTCCTTTTCCCATTTTTCGCTGTTTTTGTTTTCCTATTTCCGCTTGACTTCCTAGGTTGAATCTGATACACTATGCGTGCGATCGGCGGGGGATTCCCCGTCCTTTTGTTGCGGTCTTTACGGATGAGCCGAGATAAGCCGCAAGAGCCGCCCTAAAGGGTGGATGGAGGGATGAAAGAGAATGAAGACGGAATGGATCGAACAGATTCTACAGGATACCGCTTATGTACGCACAAGCGGCAGCGAGGCGGAAGAGAGCTGCGCGGATTATTTGGCCAAAGCCTGTTCGCGGTTTGGCGCTACGGCCTATCAGGAGGCGTTCCCGGTGGAAATGTCCCATATGCAGGAAGCTTCCCTGTGGGTGGACGGACGGCAGGTCCCTTGCAAGGGGTATCTGTGCGCGGGCAGCAAGGAAGTGGAAGCGCCCCTTTATTACCTGCGTAACACGGACCCTTGTTCCTTAAAAGGATGCCGGGATAAAATCGTCCTGCTTGACGGGGGCCTGGGCTATTGGACCTATCAGGACATCCTGGAAAACGGCGCGCTGGGCTTTATCACCTATGACGGCGACGCCAATTACAGCGACCGGGACATTGACCAGAAGAAGCTGCGCCCCCATATCAGCAAAGGAAGGAAGCTGCCGGGGGTCAACATCAACGTCAAGGACGCGATCGAGATGATCCGGGACGGCGCAGAGCAGGTGAAGATCCTCCTGCGCCAGGAGGAGTACGAGGGGGAATCCCATAACGTGGTGTTAGATCTGGCGGGCGAGCTGGAGGAGATGATCGTGCTGACGGCGCATTATGACACGACCTCCCTGTCCAAGGGTGCGTATGACAATATGTCCGGCAGCATCGGCTTATTGGGCATCGCGGAATATTTTGCCTCCCATCCCCATCGTTACAGCCTGCGGTTTATTTGGTGCGGTTCCGAGGAACAGGGCCTGCTGGGGTCGAAGGCTTACTGCGAACAGCATGAGAAAGAGTTGGAAAAGGTGGTCCTGAATATCAACCTGGACATGATCGGCAGCATCATGGGCAAGTTCGTTGGCTGCGCCACCGCGGAAGAGAAGCTGGTGCATTACATCCAATATTTGGGCAGCGAGTTAGGGTTCGGCATTTCGGCCAAGGACGGCGTATACCCCAGCGACTCCACTTCTTTCGCGGACAAGGGGGTCCCGGCGGTCACGTTCGCCCGCAGCGCCCCGAATAATACGGCGACGATACATAATTCCTATGATACGAGCAAAGTCATGAGCGCGGAACGCACGGCCAAGGACATTGATTTCGTGATCGCGTTCACGGAGCGCATGGCGAACGCCCGGCTCTGCCCCGTGGACCGCAAGATGCCGGATAAGATGAAGGAGAAGCTGGATTATTACCAGTGCAGGAGGCGGAAGCCCGAGGAGGAAAAGGACTGACGGTCTTTTAATCACCCGGGGTCCTCTTCCTCTTGCCAGGCGGCAAAAATATGCTGTGCGCCTGCCATGGCGGCCACGATATAAATAGGGGCATAGAGGAAGAGGTACCTGGCCCTGGCTTCAAACAGGGTGACGAACAGGGTGATCCCGATTAAGGAGAGCATCACCGTAAAGTAAGGCTCCTCAAGCCTCCTGCCCCGTCCCGCGAGGGCGGCGGAGAGGAAGAGGACCAGCAGCCAGGCGGCTTGCTTGATGGCCTCAAACAGGCGGTTTGCCCGTCCCTCCCCCCAGATAAGGTTGCATAAGGCGGGGGAGAGGACGGTATTTTTATATTCATAAGTTTCCAGGAAGAAGTCTCCTTCCAATTTCCAGGCGAAAGTCCCATCCGCAAAATTGCATAAGGTTTTCCGCGCCAGATGGCCTGAGAGCCCGGACGCCCCCATTTCCTTAAGACGTTCCCTGATCTTAAGCCACTGTGCCGCTTCCCGTCCTTTACGGTCGGGGAAGCTTTGGGAGTAAAGCACGTCCTCGGATAAGAAGCTGCCATTGTGCGGTCCGTTCAGGCCCATCATGAGGTAGTGCGGGATCCCAAGCTGCTTCTGGGGGTCAATGTCCAAGCCGCTTGTAGAACGCATAAGGGTGAAAAGGGGGAAGGACAAAAGGAAAGCAAGCGCCATGCAGCCGCAGGAGAGGGCGAAAGGCTTCCAGGGAAGCCCCCGCAGCCGTTCCAAAAGCTGGGAAAGAAGGATGGCGATGACGATGATAAGGACTTGAGGCTTGATCTGGAACCCCCAGTAGGCAGCCAGCCCGATCGCAAACCATCGTATGCAAAGCTTCCGGGTGGCGCCTTTTGTCCCGGGGCATGCCTCCAGGGCGCGGATGGAGAGGTAGAGGCGCAGGATGAGGATGGGGAAGATCAGCCCCATGGAGTCGGAATAGGGGATCATCAGCCAGCCGCTGGTCCCCAGCAGGATCCCATAAAAGAACCATGCCGTCCAGGCCCAGACTTTCCCGCACAGGTCCCGCACGACCTGGTAAAGGATTAGGCCGGTCAGGGTGGAAAGGAGGCATTGGACGGTCAAAAGCCCCATGATGCCCCGGGAGGAGTCCAGGATGCCGATCGCCAGGTCGACCTTGCGGATCCCGGCAAAGAGCAGCAGCAAGAGGATGTTGTTGGGATAGCTGGAAAAATAGTCGTTGCTTAATGCCTGGATCTGCCCCGTGGCTAAGAAGGAGACGTTGGGCAGCAGGACTTTGCCTACGTCCCAGCCGGTATAAAAGTAAGCCTGGAAGCAGACCCCTACTTGGAAGAAGAACCAGAGGACGGATACGAACAGGATGGTCTTGTCCGGGCAGCGTTCCAGGATGCACATGCCTTTGCGGCTGCATTTGAAGCAGAGGAAGGCATAGAGCAGAAACAGGGCCGCCCCCAGGGCTAAGAGCAGCGCGTTGCCCAGGGCGAACTCCTTTTTCCCCGCATAGGACAGAAGGACGGCTCCAATGTTCTGGAGCAGGATGATCGCCCCGGTCATCGCCAGGAAAAGGATCCAGATGAATCTTTGGAGTAAATGGATGCAGGATGCAAGCTTTTTCATGCGGTACCTCAGTGTGATTCCCCATCTGTATGGCGCCGCCCCGCAAGGAGCGGCCGGATGGCTTTCTTTGGAAAACCCGGTCAGGATAGCCTGAATTTGCCCCGAAGCAGGGTGTTGGCTGCATTGTCCCCTACCATGACCGTGAAAGTCCCCGGTTCCACATGCCAGGTATAGCGCATGTCCAGGGTGCGCAGCCTTTTATAACCAAGCGGGATGGACACCCGGCGGCTTTCCCCGGGGGCAAGCCCCACTTTGGCAAAGCCGGCGAGCTCCTTGCGGGGCTTCACCACGGAGGCGAAGTCGTCCCGCAGGTAGACCTGGGCCACCTCTTCGCCGTAACGTTCCCCTGTGTTGGTAAGGGTGAAGGAAACGGTTATGCCAGCCCCTTCCTCCACTTTCGCGGCAGGCGTCCCGTCCCCCTCGATCGTTAAGTCGCTGTATGCGAAGGAGGTATAGGTCAAGCCATAGCCGAAAGGATATAGGGGGTTCCAGTCCATTTCCACATAGCGCATGCCGCCGCCGGGCATACGGTTATAATTGCAGGGTACCTGCCCTACGGATTTCGGGAAGGACATGGGCAGGCGTCCGGACGGGGAGGTCTTGCCGAACAGGACCTCCGCCACGGCCTGGCCCCCTTTTTCCCCGGGGAACCAGCATTGCAGGATGGCTGGGACGTGGTCCTGCTCCCAGGTAAGGGAGAGG
>CANPWC010000151.1 GCA_947581905.1 uncultured Acetatifactor sp. | reverse complement strand
TCCAGAGCGCCCACAAGGCAGGGATTTGGTGCCGCATATGCCGCACCAAATCCCTGCCTTGTGGGCGCTCTGGATGGTCTGCGCGATCATGCGCAGGATGCCCGTATGATGGGCGTCATAAAAATCCTCCAGGCTTGGGTTCTGTCGGTCAATGGCCATCCCGTATTGGGACAGGTCATTGGTGCCGATGCTGAAGAAATCCACTTCTTTTGCCAATAAGTCGCTGATCATGGCCGCGGCGGGCGTTTCCACCATAATGCCCTGCTCGATCTCCCCAAAAGGGACCCCCTCCCTGGCAAGCTCTTCCTTCACTTCTTCCACCAGCTTGCGCACCTGGCGCACTTCCTTTAAGGAAGTGATCATCGGATACATGACCGCCAGCCTGCCATGGCAGGCAGCCCGCAGCAAGGCGCGAAGCTGGACCCGGAAGACATCCTGCCCGGTCAGGCTGACCCGGATGCCCCGCAGCCCCATGGCCGGATTTTCCTCCTTGACCAGTTCCAAATAATCCGCCTGCTTATCCGCCCCCACATCCAGCGTGCGGATGATGACGCGCCTCTCCCCCATGGCTTCCAAAACCATCTTGTAGACGGCGAACTGTTCCTCCTCCGTGGGATAGGCATCCTTTTCCAGGTATAAATACTCACTGCGGAACAGGCCGATGCCCTCCGCGTCGTTTTCCAGGGTCAGCTCCAAGCCGCCCCGGTTGCCCACATTGGTACAGACCGGCACGCGCCTGCCATCCAAGGTGACGCTCTCCTTGCCCTTTAAAGACTTAAGCCTCTTCCTCTTCGCCTGTTCCTTTCGCTGGTACTGGCGCATCCGTTCTACGGTCTCTTCATCCGGCTCCACGGTAAGCTCCCCGGTATAACCGTTCACGATCGCCCGCTTCCCATGCAAAGACTCCATCAGGGCATGGGCTTCCTCCTGCCCGTCCCGAAGCGACAGGCCCACCAGGGCGGGAATCCCCATGCTCCTTGCCAAAATCGCGGCATGGGAAGTGGCGGAACCGCCCAGCGTCACGAAAGACATCACCTTGCTTCGGTCGAACTGCACGGTTTCGCTGGGGGACAAATCCTGGGCCAAGATGATCATGGGCTCCGACATTTCAATCCCTTGCCCGACCCTGCCCTCCAGGGCATCCAGGAGGCGTTCCGACACATCTTTTACATCCGCCGCCCGGGTACGCATATATTCGTCCGGCATGGCGGAAAACTGGACGACATAGTTATCACTGATCGCCGCGACGGCATATTCCGCGTTCACGGACCTGGAACGGATCCTTTCCTCTATGGCCTCTATATATTCTTTATCCTCCAGAATCACCTGGTACATGGCAAAAATGGCGGCATCCGCCTCCCCCACCTGGCGCAGGGCGTCCTGGTAAAGCTTGGAAAGCTGCAGCTGGGCGCGCTCCTTTGCCTGATGAAGGCGTCGGACCTCCGCTTGCGTGTCTTGTACCTGATAGCGCGTCACCACCTGTTCCCTTCTTTGGCAGACATAAATCTTGCCAATGGCAATCCCGCTGCAGACGCTTCTTCCCCGGTAAATCCTCATAGCTGCCTCCTTCCCATCCGTTGAACCCACATTTCATGCGCTTTCTTGCGGCCCCAGGCGCCGATAGGCTTCCAAAACCTGCCGCTTATTAGCCAATTCCTCTGAAAACGCGCTGGCGCTGCCTGCCGCTACCCCCAGACGCAACGCCTGTTCATAATCAGCCCTTGTAAGGACCTCTTTCTTTTTCCCTTTCCCAAGGCAGGCGGCAAGGAAGCCCGCGACCATGGAATCTCCCGCGCCTACCGCATTCACCAGCTTTCCCTCCGGCGCTGCAAGCCTGTGCTTCCCGCCCAGCGCATCCGCCAGCACGGCCCCTTTCCCTCCCATGGACACTAAGACGTTCGCCGCTCCCCATTCCTGAAGCTTCCCAGCATAAAAAAGGGCTTCCTCCCAGGTCGTAAGCTCTTTCCCGAAAAGCTCCCCCAATTCCCTTAGGTTCGGCTTTATCAGGAAAGGCTTAACGGCGAGCGCCTCCCTTAACAGGCCGCCGGACGCGTCCACCACGGTCCAGGCCTCTTTCCCAGATACCCGTTCCAACATCTGCGCATAAACGTTTTCCGGCAATCCCGATGGCGCGCTTCCCGCCAAGACCAGCCCGTCCCCCGCCTCCAAGGCGTCCAACCGCTCCAGCAGGCGTTTCAAATGCCGGGCGTCAAAAGCTGGGCCTTTACCGTTGATCTCCGTCCCGTCAAAATCTTTCAGCTTGATATTGATGCGGCTGCAGGCTCCCTCCATTTGGATGAATTCATGGCGCAGCCCTCTTTCCTCCACTTTCCTTCGGATCTCTTCCCCTACGAAGCCCGCCAAAAAGCCCAGGGCGACATTGTCCACCCCCAGGTTGGAAAGGACCGTGGATACATTGATCCCTTTCCCGCCCGGAAGCAGGCGCTCCGTCGTCGTCCGATTGGTCCGCCCCAGGGCGAAGCAATCCATGGTCACTATGTAATCCAAGGAAGGATTTAATGTTACCGTATAAATCATGCGCCTCTCCGTTCTGAAGCTTTTCCTTTAGGAACATCATACAATGATTCCGGATTCTTTTCAATACGAATCTCCGCCCAAAGCGCTCACGCAGCCAGGCCCCAGGCAGCTTTCTCTTCTTAACCGTCCCTTCACCCTGGCAGGCGTCCTTCTCTTCCTAACCGGCCTTTCACCTTGGCAGGCGTCCTTCTCTTCTCAATGCCTGGCTGCCGTCCCGTCCTCCTTAAGGCAACGCTCCAGATACTGCCCAACCATCAAAAACTCGTCTTCCCGGACGCAATAAGCCGGATCCTTTCCCTGGACGGCGTGTAAGACTTCCTCATAATCCATCCAGCAAACCTGGCTGACCTCTGCTTCCTGCAAGGAAAGGTCCTCAATCTTAACAGGCTTCCGATACACGTAAATGCGGCTAAACTCTCTGTCATGGAATGGTTTCCCATAGAAGAAGCCATCATTTTCGAGCCGGAAAGTCCCTACCTCCTCCAAATCCTCTTCCGAAGCCACTATCCCCAGCTCTTCGTGCAATTCCCGCAGCGCCGTGTCCAGATACCCTTCCCCCGCGCCTACATGGCCTGCGGAAGAGATATCATAACAACCCGGATAAGAATCCTTGGTCATGCTGCGCTTCTGTAACAGCACCTGTGCCCTGCCGCCTTCCTGCCTGGCGATCCAGATATGCGACGTAGGATGCCGGCTTCCGTCCCTGTGGGCGACGCCACGCTCCCGGACCAGCCCCGTCCAGTTCCCATCCTCATCCAGGATGTCAAACAATTCCATCGGCTTTCCATTCAGGGAAGCGCTTTTTAACCGGTCATGGTCATAAACCAGCTTCAGGGAAAAGAAAGGGACCTCTTCGTCCAGCAGGCGGAAAAATATTTTATCTCCCTCCCAAAGGTTCAAGCGCCATACTTGCTCGATGGGGACCCATTCCAACTGCCCCTCGTCGCAGGCGATTGGTTCCCCCGTAAAGTCGTCCGCCGTAAAAAGCGACATATATTCCAGGTCCGTCCCCCGGTCCGAATAAGACACGAATGTGACCAAGCCTCGAAAACGGTAACTGGTCAAGGTATATCCCGTCTCCTCCCGTACCTCGCGCAGGACGCACTCCTCCGGGCTCTCCCCGTCTTCAAAATGCCCGCCGACGCCAATCCACTTATCCCGGTTGACATCATTTTCCTTCACCGTGCGGTGAAGCATAAGGTAGGCTCCATCCCGCTCGATATAACATAACGTGCTCATATTTTTCATACGAATGCTCCTTTCTCCATGCGCTTCCTGCGCCCGCATGCCAAACCCCAAGCCATACTGCCCGCCAAGCTGCCCCGGCATGTCAAACCCTAGCCGTACCGCCCGCCAAGCTGCCCCGGCATGCCAAACCCTAGCCGTATCGCCCGCCAAGCTGCCCCGGCATATTTCATAGCACCCTAAAATAAGCGGTTCCATCTTCTTCCAGCAAACGCTCGTACGCTTCCTCGTGGCTGCAAAGGTAATGATACAGCGGGCAAGCGCTTTGGACCAGGAACGCGTCTATCCCATATTCCTCCACCGTCTCCTCCACATCGACCAAAACATCCCCCTTTTCACCGTTCAAAAGCGTCAAAGCCACCCCTTTCCGGAAAATCCCATCCGCCGCATAAAGGTCGTTGGCCCTGCCATCGTAAAAGACCGGGATGTCATGATAGATCAAGTATCCTCCCAATCCATAATCATTGAATAAAGCCTGGGGAGCTTCCTTTTTCACCAAATCCAACATTCCTTGTGACAATTCCTGCTGTATGACAGTCCCCTCCCTCGCCAGGCCGACCATCCTTTTCCCCACATAACCAGCCCCCAAGACGATCATCAATGTCAGGCAGGCGACGGCGAGCACCCTCTCCGATCGCTTCGTTATCGGCTTAAGGCGGCAGGGCAGCACATAATCAAACGCCCAGAAAGAAGAAGCGATATCCAAAAGGACGATGAACCTCCTGCTTCGGAAGAATAGGAACAGGAAAAAGAACAGGATCAAAAGGTCAAAGCACCTCACCTTTTTTTCCGATAAAAGCATCCCCAGGACGCATAACGCTATCGGGAAGAAAAATAAGACCAGGTTGCCCATCTCTTTCGCGTCAGGAGCCCTCCATTCCACAATGGCAGAGGTCAAAAACGCATCCGACATTTGCTCATACGGATACCACAAAAGCTTAAGTCCAAAGGGATTGACGCAAATCGCAAGCACGGTCAGCAAAAGGACCCCTGCCAGCCGCAATGCTTCCCTGCCCTTAAGCGCAAGAAATTCCAAACGGCCGAACCCTTTCCGGACAGGCAGCGCGCTCACCAAAAGCAGCAGCAAAAGCAAATAGGAAAGGTTGGCGGAGCCGCCGTGCAGGTTCGCCCAAAGGCAGGCCAAGAACGGGATCCCATAAATCCGCTTACTGTCCTTATCCCGCAAAAAGGAATAGATGCAAGCAAGTTCCGCGAATAGGAGGAAAAAGCTGAAAACATGGGGCCTGCCGTAGAAGAAGATACAGGCGACCGCCCCGAACAGGATAAAATAAAGCATGGAAAACACGACATTCTCATACAGCTTCTTCCTGTTGGACGCCACCATGAGCGCCACCATCAAAAGGGCGGAAAACGCCGCAAAGCCAAAGACGCCCCAGTCGCCGAACGCCGCCTGCAGCAAATAGAAGCACACTTCGGACAACCATTCATGGGCGATCCAGGGATGTCCCCGCATGGTCCAGGAAAATACGTCCTGCCGTAAGACCTGGCGGTTCTTCACCATCCATTCTCCGGCTTTCACATGCCACCAATAATCATTGCCGCATAGGCCGCCTGAAAAAAAGGATAGCACGACCACTGCCACAGCTCCCAACAGCATGGCCAAGATGCAACCTTTTGTAAAGCGATCCAGGCTCCTTTCCGTTTCCATCCCATACCTCCCATAAAGCCATAATGAAAGCCTCCATTTCATTATACTGGGCGGAAGGCGTTTCGTCAAACCATAAAATGAGGATAGCAAAAGACCTCGAAGATCTAATCTTCGAGGTCCTTTGAGAAGAGGCGCAGACCGGATTTGAACCGGTGCATACTGGTGTTGCAGACCATTGCCTTACCACTTGGCTACTG
>CANPWC010000150.1 GCA_947581905.1 uncultured Acetatifactor sp. | reverse complement strand
AATTCCACAGGGAAGTTAGGAAGAGGTAAATTCCACTTCTGGGTTACTGGGGGTGGAATTTAAATTTTCAATTCACATTAGCATAAAATTTTTTCACCTGTAAAGAAAAAACCCTTGACACCACAAGGGTTTTATAGTATGATGGGCAAGGCGTTGGACGCGGCAGCCCTGTTTCGCTATGCCCGTCCGGAATGAGTGGCGGCATGGAGAACTTATACGAGCAGACGTTATTGTATGATTTTTATGGAGAGCTTTTGACCGAACATCAGCGCATGATCTATGAGGACGCCCTTTACCATGACCTTTCCCTGGGAGAGCTTGCCCAGGAATACGGGATCAGCAGGCAGGGGGCCCATGACTTGATCAGGCGCTGCGACAAAAGCCTTAAGGAGTATGAGGAGAAGCTTAGGCTGGTAGAGCGTTTCTGCAAGGCCAAGGAAAAGATCGGCGAGATCGTGGAGCTGACGCAGCCGTCAGAGAGGGAGCTTCCCATGCTTCCCGCGCTTTCTATGGAAGAACGTATGGAACGGATCAGGCAGCTGTCCCGGGAGCTGCTTAAGGAGTGGTAGGATGGCATTTGAGAGTTTAACCGAGAAGCTGCAGAACGTGTTCAAGAACTTAAGAGGGAAAGGACGTCTGACCGAAGAGGACGTCAAGGCTGCGCTGAAAGAAGTGAAGATGGCCCTTTTGGAGGCGGATGTCAACTTCAAAGTGGTCAAGCAGTTCGTGAAGTCCGTGGAAGAGCGCGCCATCGGCCAGGATGTGATGAATGGGTTGAACCCCGGGCAAATGGTCATCAAGATCGTCAATGAAGAGATGGTCGCCCTGATGGGGAGCGAGACGACGGAAATCGCGATGCAGCCTGGCAAGTCCATCACCGTCATCATGATGGCCGGCCTGCAGGGCGCAGGTAAGACGACCGCTACGGCGAAGATTGCCGGCCTGTTGAAGAAAAAAGGGAAGAAGTCCCTCCTGGCCGCCTGTGACATTTATCGTCCGGCCGCCATTGAGCAATTAAAGATCAACGCCCAGAAGCAGGAGGTGGAGGTGTTTTCCCTAGGGACGGACGTCCGGCCTCCCGAAATCGCCAGGGAAGCGGTCGCATACGCGGAAAAATGCGGGTTGAACGTCGTGATATTGGATACCGCAGGACGTCTCCATATCGATGAAGAGATGATGGCGGAGTTAAGCCAGATCAAAGAAGAAGTCACCGTCCACCAGACGCTTCTGGTGGTGGATGCCATGACCGGTCAGGACGCGGTCAACGTGGCGAAGCAGTTCGATGAAAAGGTAGGCATCGACGGCGTCGTCCTGACGAAGATGGACGGCGATACCAGGGGCGGCGCGGCGCTTTCCATCAAGGCCGTGACCGGCAAGCCCATCCTGTACGTCGGCATGGGAGAGAAGCTCTCCGACATGGAGCAGTTCTATCCGGACCGTATGGCAAGCCGCATCCTGGGCATGGGCGACGTGCTTTCCCTGATCGATAAAGCCCAGCAGAACCTGGACATTGACGAGGAGAAGGGCCGCGACATGGCCAAGCGCATGAAGAAAGGGAAGTTCGATTTCGAGGACTACCTGGAGAGCATGAAGCAGATGCGCAACATGGGCGGGCTTGCAAGCATCTTAAGCATGCTTCCCGGCATGGGGGCCAAGGCGGGAGAGCTGGAGTCCATGGTCGATGAGAGGCAGTTGGTCCACATGGAAGCCATCGTCTTGTCCATGACGCCGCAGGAAAGGCGTGACCCCAAGCTTTTGAACCCCAGGCGAAAGCACAGGATCGCCAAGGGGGCCGGGGTGGACATCAGCCAGGTCAACCGTTTCATCAAACAGTTTGAACAAAGCCAGAAGATGATGAAGCAGTTCGGAGGGAAGAAGCGCGGCTTTGGCGGCTTCCCGGGCATGGGGAAGGGCTTCCCCAGGTTTTAATGAGGATATGGGCAAGGACCCTTATCATAAATGCGATGGAAGCGCTGCGAGGCAGGCTTTCCATTGTACCAAACCATAAAATTTGCATAAGACGCGGAGGTAAAAAAATGGCAGTAAAGATCAGGTTAAGAAGGATGGGACAGAAGAAGGATCCTTTCTATAGGATCATCGTTGCGGATTCCCGTTCCCCCAGGGATGGCAGGTTCATCGAAGAAATCGGCACTTATGACCCCGGCACGAACCCCAGCACCGTGAAGATCAATGAGGAGCTGGCGAAGAAGTGGTTGGCCTGCGGCGCACAGCCTACCGAGATTGTAGGAAAGCTCTTGAAAATCGCTGGAATCGAGAAATAAAAAGCGAGTTCTTAATGACCTTAGTAAAGATAGAAAGGCGTTGTGGAATGAAAGAGTTAGTTGAGGTAATCGCAAAGGCGCTGGTGGACCACCCGGAAGAGGTCGTCGTGACGCAAAAGGAAGAGGGAAGGACCCTTACGCTGGAGCTTCACGTGGCGGCCTCTGATATGGGGAAGGTGATCGGCAAGCAGGGCAGGATCGCGAAAGCGATTCGTTCCGTGGTAAAGGCGGCTTCTTCCAAGGACAGCCGCAAAGTAGAAGTGGAAATTATTTGAATGTTTTGCCGCTGCCTGTGTGCAGCGGCCCAAAAAGGCTGCCGCCGGGAGGGTGTTTGCCAAGGATGCCCATGCGGCGGCCTTTTCATCCGTATCCGGCAAGGTTTGGCGGGCTGGCCGCGGTTAGGTAAAGGATTGGCGGGTCCTCTTGGCGGGTCGGCCGCGGTTAGGTAATGGATTGGCAGGTCCTCTTGGCGGGCTGGCCGCGGATGGAAAGGAAAGGTTATGGAAGATAGGTTTCAAGTGGGCATCATCACTTCCACCCATGGGTTGGGCGGCGAACTCAAGGTTTATCCCACCACGGATGACCCTAAGCGTTTTAGCCGCTTAAAGACCGTGATCCTGGAGGATGGCAAGGACGGCCTTTTGATGGAGGTCGAGGGCGTGAAATATTTCAAGCAATTCGTGATCTTGAAGTTCAAAGGCGTCGATGATGTGGAAGCCGCCCAGAAATATCGTCAGAAGAGCCTTTACGTCCCTCGCAAGGACGCGGTGCGGCTGCGCCGGGATGAATATTTCATCGCGGACCTGATCGGATTAAGGGTCCTGGACGAAGAGGAATCGCCGATCGGCGTGCTGCGGGACGTGCTTTCCACGGGGGCTAACGACGTTTATGTGATCGACTTGGACGATGGCAGGGAACTTTTGCTGCCTGCCATTAGACAATGTATCCTGCGGGTGGCGGTGGAAGAGGGCTATCTTAAGGTGCATATCTTGGATGGCTTGTTGGAGGAAAGGTGAAAGGAAACTTTCAAAAATTGATTGGTACGCGTGCTAAAGCACGCATAGGGGTATAAAAATGAAGTTTCATGTGTTGACCCTGTTCCCGGATATGGTCCTGGGCGCGCTGTCCGCCAGCGTGGTAGGGCGCGCCATCGAAAAAGGGCTGATCGGCGTGGAAGCGGTGGACATCCGCGGCTTTACCCTGGAGAAGCATGGACGGGTGGACGATTATCCCTATGGAGGCGGCGCTGGGATGCTGATGCAGGCCCAGCCTGTTTATGACGCCTACCGCCATGTCTGCGGCGATAGGAAGCTTCGGACCGTCTACCTCACCCCCCAGGGCAAGCCGTTTTCCCAGAAGATGGCGGAGGAATTCTCGAAAGAGGAGGAATTGGTCCTCCTTTGCGGCCATTACGAAGGCATCGACGAACGGGTGCTGGAGGAAGTGGTGACGGATTTTGTCTCCATCGGCGATTATGTGCTGACCGGAGGCGAACTGGCGGCAATGGTGATGATCGACGCCATTTCCCGGCTGGTGCCTGGGGTCTTGAACAATGAGGAATCCGCGGAGGCGGAAAGCTTCCATAACGACTTGTTGGAATATCCGCAGTATACCCGTCCTTACCTTTGGCATGGCAAAGCGGTACCGCAGGTGCTGTTGTCCGGGAACCACAGGGATGTGGCGGCCTGGAGGCTGGCCCGGTCCGAAGAAAGGACGCGTGATGCCCGCCCGGACCTTTTTAAACGTTATTGTAAGAAGAAGCAGGCGATAGAGGACCTGTCCAGGCGGAAACGGGAGCACATCCATATCATGGAAGCGCTGAAGCGGGGCAAGGCGGAGCTGCTTTTCCAGGATGGGGCGAACATCATGGTCTATCATCGGGAATGCGGCGTCATCCTCATGACGGCCCAGGATCCTGCCAGCGGGGAGGAAATGCTTGAGGCGCTGCGAAAGGACTTATCCAAGGGCAAGGTCCCTTTCAAAGCGGCATGGTATGTCGTAAGCCAAGATTTCCTGGCCCTGCGGCTCCAGGAAACGTTCCAGGCCAGGCCCTGCGGGACTTTCCTGCAAGCCTGTTATACCCGCAGGGAACCATTGCCGGTGCGGCATAAAGATATCCGCAGGTTATCGGGGGAGGGGCCCTTGTTCCTTGCCAAATGGGAAGAAGCCTGGAAGCGGGATGGAATTGGCCCTACGGACCTTTCCAAAGCAGGGGCTTTGTACGGCGCTTATCTGGACGGCCATCTTGCCGGCCTGATCGGACAGGGCAAGGATGGGGGCATGGGCTTCCTCTATGTAGAGGAAGGCTCCAGGCGGCAGGGGGTGGCCTCCTCCTTGGAAGCATACCTGATCAATCGGCAGTTGGATTGGGGATGGACGCCTTATTGCCAGGTTCCGGCTGGGAATGTCCCGGCACTTGCCCTACAGGAAAAGCTGGGGCTTTACCTTTCCGGGGGGATGCTCCAATGGCTTCGGGGCGTGGATTCTTAATTTTTTTCAAAATAGGTCTTGCAAAAATAAGCAAAAGCATATATAATACGAGTTGTCGTGTGAAACAGACGTTGTTTGCCGGGACGCTGCATCCTGCAGCTGGTATGGCAAGGATAGTGGTTCGTGTTTTGCGCCGAAATAGCTCAGTCGGTAGAGCACTTCACTCGTAATGAAGGGGTCGCGGGTTCGAGTCCCGCTTTCGGCTTTTTGCGTTAAGCGACTTGCTTTATCCAGGTTGCCTTTTGATGGGTCCCCCTGTGGGAAATAGGCTTTACCGCCTGATTCCTACAGGGGTTTTTGCTGCCTTGCCGCCTGCTGGGGGCGCTTTTATTTACGTCACATTTTCAAACGGATCCTGATCTGGTGTTCCAAGAATTGGATCCCTTTGTAGAAACCGAACGCGATGACGCAAAGCAAGAGGATGCTTGTAATGACCTGGTCAAGCTGGAAGACCTGGCTTCCATAGATGATCAGGTATCCCAGCCCCCTCCTGGCTGCAAGGAACTCCCCGATGACCACTCCCACCAAGGCTAGGCCGATGTTGACCTTGGTGGTGCTTAACAGGATGGGGATGGAGCCTGGGAAGACGACCTTGGTGAAAGCGTCCCTCCTCGTCCCCCCTAGGGTATAGATCAGGGTGACCTTCTCCGGGTCCACCTGTTGAAAGCCGGTATAGAAGCTTAAGATGGACCCGAAGAGGGCGACGGATATCCCTGCCACGATGATGGTGGTGGTCCCGGTTCCTAGCCATACGATGATGAGCGGCGCAAGGGCTGATTTCGGCAGGCTGTTCAAGATGACCAGGTAGGGCTCCAGCACTTCAGAAAGCTTGCGGGAATGCCAAAGCGCGGTGGCCGCCAGGACGCTTAACAGGAATACCAGAAGGAAGCTTGCCACCGTCTCGTACAGCGTGACCCCCACATGAAGGAACAGGGACCCGTCCTTAAGGAGCGAGCCCAGGCATTTTACCACCCTGG
>CANPWC010000149.1 GCA_947581905.1 uncultured Acetatifactor sp. | reverse complement strand
GCCCTGCTGGTGGGGCCTCCCGGCACGGGCAAGACGCTTTTGGCTAAGGCGGTGGCAGGGGAAGCCCATGTGCCTTTCTTTTCCCTGACAGGTTCTGACTTTATCGAGTTGTACGTGGGCGTGGGCGCGAGCCGTGTGCGTGACCTTTTCAAGGAAGCCACGAAGAACGCCCCCTGCATTATCTTCATTGATGAGATCGACGCCATCGGACGCAGCCGTGATTCCAAGTACGGCGGCAATGAGGAGCGGGAGCAGACGCTGAACCAGCTTCTGTCGGAAATGGATGGCTTTGACAGTTCCAAAGGCATCTTGATCTTGGGAGCGACCAACCGGCCTGAGATTTTGGATAAGGCCCTTTTGCGTCCCGGACGTTTTGACCGTAGGATCATCGTGGATAAGCCGGACCTGAAAGGGCGTGTGGAAATCCTGAAAGTCCATGCCAAGGACGTGAAGATGGATGAGACGGTGGACTTAGACGCGATCGCGCTGGCAACCAGCGGCGCGGTAGGTTCCGACCTGGCGAATATGATCAACGAAGCGGCGATCAACGCCGTAAAGGAAGGGCGCGCCTTGGTCAGCCAGAAAGATTTGTTCGCCGCAGTGGAGCAGGTGCTGGTCGGCAAGGAGAAGAAAGACCGCATCATGAGCAAGGAAGAGCGCAGGATCGTGTCTTACCACGAGGTGGGGCATGCCCTGGTCGCGGCCCTGCAGAAAAATTCCGAGCCTGTGCAGAAGATTACCATCGTGCCTAGGACCATGGGGGCTTTGGGCTATGTGATGCAGGTGCCGGAAGAAGAGAAATACCTGAATACGGAAGCGGAACTTAAGGATATGCTGGTGGGCCTGGTGGCAGGCCGGGCGGCGGAGGAAATCGTGTTCGACACCGTGACCACAGGCGCGGCGAATGATATTGAACGCGCTACCAGCATCGCTAAGGCAATGGTGACGCAGTACGGCATGAGCGAACGGTTCGGCCTCATGGGGCTTGCGACGGTTGAGAGCCAGTACCTGGAGGGACGTGCGGCGCTGAATTGCAGCGAGCAGACGGCCGCCGAGATCGACCAGGAGGTCATCGCCATCCTGAAGAGGAGTTATGACCAGGCCTTGTCCATGCTTCGGGAGAACCGGGAGCTGATGGATAAGCTGGCTGGCTTCCTGATCGAGAAAGAGACGATCACGGGCAAGGAATTCATGGAAATCTTCCGCAGGGAGAAAGGGATCCCGGAGCCGGAGCCTAAGGAGCAGGAAGCGCTTAAGCAGGAGAAAGATGGGAAAAGGGCGGATCATCTGCCTGATGTCATTTATTTAGGCGGCGCGGTGCAGGAAAAGGAAGCCACGCAGGAAACGTCCCAGGCGACGGGAAGCAAGCCTGCTGCTGAGGCAGCGACCCAGGAAGCTCCGCAGGAGTCGGGGCATCAGCCGGAGAGCGGGGACAAGGAGCAGCAAAGTGTTTCCGGCGGCTTGGGAACCGGCGGGCAGGACGGACCGGCAGGACCGAAAGCGGATGTGGGACCAGAACCGTCGGATAAGGGTCCGGGTCCCAAGGATTCCGGGCAGCCGCCTGTAGTCGGAAGATTTTCCAACAGACCGTTAGACTGACGAAGCCAAAGAGAAATGGGACTGCCGCGTATATTTGCGGCGGCCCCATTTTAGTCGTTGAGACGAAAGCAAGGGAAGCGAGCGCCCGCAGGTCAGGCAGTGAGCGTGGAGGAAGCGAGCGCCCGCCGCAAAGGTTGGAAGTGCAAGGCAGGCCAGGCAGTGAGCATGGGGGGAAGCGAGCGCCCGCCGCGCAGGTTGGAAGTGCAAGGCAAGAGCAGGCAAAAAAGGGGGGACGAGGAGATGTTCCAGGTGGAAGAAGAACTGAAAAAGCTGCCGAACAAGCCGGGCGTTTATATCATGCGGGACGCCCAGGATGGCATCCTCTATGTGGGGAAGGCAGTCAACCTGCATAACCGCGTCCGTTCTTATTTCCGGGAAAACATCGGCAGGGGGCCGGCAATCGACAAGATGGTGCAGCTGATCGCCCGGTTCGAATACATTGTCACGGATTCAGAGCTGGAGGCGCTGGTGCTGGAGAATAACCTGATCAAGGAGCATTCCCCGAAGTACAACACGCTTCTTAAAGATGATAAAACCTATCCTTATATTAAGGTGACGCTGGGGGAAGAATATCCCCGCATCCTTTTTTCCAGGCAGATGAAAAAAGACAAGTCCAAATATTTCGGACCTTACACCAGCGCGGCGGCGGTAAAGGACACGATCGAGCTGCTGAACAAGCTTTACCAGCTGCGGACCTGCAGCCGCATGCTGCCCAGGGATATCGGTTTGGACCGTCCCTGCCTGAACTACCATATCAAGCAATGCGCGGCCCCTTGCCAGGGATATATCAGCAAGGAAGAATACCGTAAGCAAGTGGCAGGGGCGCTGGAATTTTTAAACGGCAACTACAGCCTGATCCTTAAGGATTTGGAGGACCAGATGCACCAGGCCGCGGAGGAGCTTCGTTTTGAGGATGCCGCCAAATACCGCGACCTGTATAACAGCGTCAAGCAGGTGGCGCAGAAGCAGAAGATCACCGACAGCGATGGGGAGGATAAGGACGTCATCGCCCTGTACCAGGATGAAGAGGAAGCGGTGGTCCAGGTCTTCTTTGTACGCGACGGGAAGCTGATCGGCAGGGAACATTATTACATGACACATGTGTCAGGGAAAAGCAAGCCCCAAATCCTGGAGGATTTCATCAAGCAATTTTATGCAGGCACGCCTTTCATCCCTAAGGAACTGATGCTGCAATATGAAATCGAGGATGCCGGGCTCATCGAGCAGTGGCTCAGCGCCCGCAGGGGCGCCAGGGCTTACCTGCGCGTGCCGAAGATTGGGTACAAGGAAAAGCTGGTGGAGCTGGCCGCGCAGAACGCGAAGCTGGTGCTTGGACAGGACCGGGAGCGGCTTGCGCGGGAAGAGGGGAGGACCATTGGGGCGGTCAAGGAGATCGCCTCCCTTTTGGGGATTCCCAAGGCGGACCGGATGGAGGCGTTCGACATCTCCAATATCAGCGGGTTTGCCAACGTGGGCTCCATGGTGGTCTATGAAAAGGGCAAGCCGAAACGCAGTGATTATCGAAAATTTAAGATCCGCACGGTTTCAGGGCCGGATGATTATGCCTGTATGAAAGAAGTGCTTACAAGGCGTTTCATCCATGGGCTGGAAGAGGGGCAGAAGCTGGAAGAGAAGGAACTGGACAGGGAATATGGCAGCTTCACCCGTTTCCCGGACCTTCTATTGATGGATGGCGGAAAGGGCCAGGTAAATATCGCGCTGACAGTCCTGTCAGAATTGGGCATCCAGATCCCGGTCTGCGGCATGGTCAAGGATGACAACCATAGGACGAGGGGGTTGTATTATCAAAATGTGGAGCTTCCCATCGATCCCCACTCCGAGGGGTTCAAGCTGATCACCAGGATACAGGACGAGGCGCACCGTTTTGCCATCGAGTACCACCGCTCCCTGCGCAGCAAGGCCCAGGTGCAGTCTTCCTTGGACCAGATCCCCGGCGTGGGCCCGGCAAGGCGCAAAGCCCTGATGCGCAGCTTCCGTTCCATTGAGGACATCCGCAACGCTTCCGTGGAGGAGCTGGCCCAGATCCCGGAGATCCCGCTTCCAATCGCCGGACAGATTTACCAATTTTTCCGCCAAAACAATCCTTCTGGTTGAACACTTATCGAAAGAGTGGTAAAATGTCCACAGGAAAGGCGCCTAAATACGCCAAGACGGATGAGGAGGGTAGATTGAAAAATAAGCTCGATAGCTTATTTTTCAATCGGCTATTTGTGCTGGAGCGTCACAAATAGCCTTGATGGCAGATTAGAAATCGCATTCGCGATTTTTAATCGCCCCGTCGCGTAAACGCTCCGGAATGGGGGTTAAGATGTCAAGCGTAAGTTTAAGGAAAATCATTGAGAAGATGAAGCTGGAGAATCTGACGCCGGATATTGATGTCACGAATATCCGCATCACCCAGCCGGACATCAATCGGCCGGCATTGCAGCTGGTGGGGTATTTTGAACATTTTGCGGCGACCAGGCTGCAGATCATAGGCTTCGTGGAGCATAGCTACCTTGCCAGCTTAAGTGAGGAGAAGCGCCGCCAGGTCCTGGAGGACCTCCTTTCTTATGACATTCCCTGCATCGTGTTTTGCAGGGACCTGCAGCCGGATCCCATTTTCCTGGAAGTGGCCAATAAACACAAGGTCCCTCTGTTAGCCACGAAGATGATGACTTCCGCGTTCATGGCGGAGATCATCCGTTGGCTCAATGTCAGGCTGGCCCCCTGCATCTCCGTGCATGGCGTCCTGGTGGACGTCTATGGCGAGGGCGTCCTGATCACCGGGGAAAGCGGCATCGGCAAATCGGAAGCCGCTTTGGAGCTGATCAAGAGGGGACACCGTCTTGTAACGGACGATGTGGTGGAGCTGCGCAAGGTCAGTGACGAGACCCTGGTAGGAAGCGCCCCGGACATTACGAAGCACTTTATCGAACTAAGGGGCATCGGCATCGTGGACGTGAAAGCCTTGTTTGGAGCCTCCGCGGTCCGTGACACCCAACAGGTGGACCTGGTCATCCGGCTGGAAGAGTGGGATAAAGACAAGGAGTACGACAGGCTTGGCCTGGAAGAGAATTATACGGAATACTTAGGCAACAAAGTCGTCTGCCACAACATTCCGATTCGCCCCGGACGGAACCTTGCCGTCATTTGCGAGTCTGCCGCCGTCAACCATAGGCAGAAGAAGATGGGATACAACGCGGCGCAGGAGTTGTATGCCCGCGTGCAGAATTCCCTGGCGAGGCGCCGCGGGGAAGATGATGACGATGATATTGGCTTTTGAGCCGCGGGGAAGACGATGGCGACACTGGCTTTTAAGCCGCGGGAAGATGCTGCCGATGGCATTGGCTTTTAAAAGGAAAAGCCCGCGGGCGCGGGCATAGGAGGATAGGGTTGAAATGGCGAAATATGCGTTTGGCGTAGATGTAGGCGGCACTACAGTGAAGATCGGGTTATTTGATGAGACCGGGACGATCTTGGAGAAGTGGGAGATTCCCACAGATGTTTCCGAGGAGGGCGTGAACATCCTGCGGGATGTGGCGAAGAGCATCCGGGAAGAGATGGAGGCCAAGGAGGTCAATCCTGCCGACGTGTTGGGCGTCGGGATCGGCGTCCCGGGTCCGGTGGACCGGGAAGGGACGATTTATCGCGCGGTCAATTTGGGCTGGGGCGTGTTCAATGTATCGGAGGAATTGAGCGGCTACCTGAACCTGCCGGTGAAAACGGCGAATGACGCGAATGTCGCGGCGTATGGGGAAATGTGGCGCGGAGGCGGCAAGGGGTATTCCAACCTGGTGGCGGTGACCTTGGGAACCGGCGTAGGCGGCGGCATCATCGTGAATGGCGAGATTTTGACCGGGGCTACCGGGGCAGGCGGGGAAATCGGCCACATCCATGTGGAGGACCAGGAGGCCCAACCCTGCAGCTGCCGGAATAAAGGCTGCCTGGAACAGTACGCGTCGGCGACCGGCGTGGTGCGCCTGGCGCGCCAGAGGCTGGAGCGTGATGATGCGCCCAGCGTGCTTCGCGGCGCGAAAGAGCTGACGGCGAAAACGGTGTTCGACGCGGTGAAGGCGGGCGATGCCGTGGCCAAGGACGTGGCCGAGCGGTTCGGCGACTATTTGGGCAAGGGGCTTTCCATCATCGCGGC
>CANPWC010000148.1 GCA_947581905.1 uncultured Acetatifactor sp. | reverse complement strand
GTTGTGGTCCTGGTTTCTGGCGGGGGCACCAACCTGCAGGCGATCCTGGACGCCATCGAGGCGGGAAAGGTGACGAACGCCCAGGTCGTGGCGGTGATCAGCAACAATCCAGGCGCAAAAGGCCTGGAACGCGCAAAGAAGGCTAAGGTTGCGGCTTATTGCGTCTCCCCTAAGGATTATGCCGACAGGGACCTTTTCAACCGGGCATTGCTCGCCAAGGTGGATGAGATGGAGCCGGACCTGGTGGTCTTGGCGGGGTTCCTGGTACGGATCCCGGAAGAGATGGTGCGAAAGTACAGCTGTCGGATCGTGAACATACACCCGTCCCTGATCCCGTCTTTCTGCGGCGTGGGCTATTATGGGCTTAAGGTGCATGAGAAAGCGCTGGAGAGGGGCGTGAAGGTCACGGGCGCCACCGTCCATTTCGTGAACGAGGGCATGGACGAGGGACCGATCATCGCGCAGAAGGCGGTCGCCGTCGAGGACGGGGACACGCCGGAGGTTTTGCAGAGAAGGGTGATGGAGCAGGCGGAATGGATCCTGTTGCCTGCCGCCATTGATGATATCGCTAATGGTCGCCTGAGCGTCGCAGGGGGCAAAGTGTTCAGAAAGGAAGGCTGATAGAGGGATGAAGGTATTGATAGTGGGCAGCGGCGGCAGGGAGCATGCCATCGCGGCCAGCGTGGCGAAGAGCCCCAAGGTGGATAAAATCTATTGTGCGCCGGGCAACGCGGGGATCGGGCAGATCGCGGAATGCGTCCCCATCGGGGCCATGGAGTTTGAGAAGCTGGCGCAGTTTGCTTTGGAAAATGAGGTCGGGCTTGTGATCGTGGGTATGGATGATCCTTTGGTAGGCGGGCTGGTGGACGTCCTGGAGGCAAAGGGCCTTAGGGTGTTCGGCCCCAGGAAGAATGCGGCGATCCTGGAGGGCAGCAAGGCTTTTTCCAAGGATCTGATGAAAAAATACCACATTCCTACGGCGGCTTATGAGACCTTTGATGATGCAAAAAAGGCGCTTTCCTATCTGGAGGGCGCGAAGTTTCCCATCGTGTTAAAGGCGGACGGCTTGGCGCTGGGCAAGGGGGTATTGATCTGCAATACCTTGGAGGAAGCGAAAGAGGGCGTGCGCACCATCATGACGGATAAGAAGTTCGGCAGCGCGGGCAACCGTATGGTCATCGAGGAGTTTTTGACAGGCAGGGAGGTCAGCGTCTTGTCCTTTGTGGACGGTAAGACCATCCGCATCATGACTTCGGCCCAGGACCATAAGAGGGCCCAGGACGGCGACCAGGGGCTAAACACCGGCGGCATGGGAACCTTTTCCCCCAGCCCTTTCTACACCAAGGAAGTGGACGAGTTCTGCCGGAAATACATTTATCAGCCTACCGTGGATGCCATGGCAAAGGAGGGCCGGCCGTTTTGCGGCGTGATCTTCTTCGGGCTGATGCTGACGGCGGACGGCCCGAAGGTCCTGGAATACAACGCCAGGTTCGGCGACCCGGAAGCCCAGGTCGTGCTGCCCCGCATGAAGAATGACCTGGTGGAGGTTTGTGAAGCCTGCGTGGACGGGACCCTGGACCAGGTGGACCTTGTGTTCGAGGACAATGCCGCGGTCTGCGTCGTGTTGGCAAGCGACGGCTATCCCGTATCTTACGAGAAAGGCTATGTCATCCATGGCCTGGAAAAGTTCGACGGGGCGGATGGATATTATTGCTTCCATGCCGGGACGAAGCGGACCGAGGATGGATATGTGACGAACGGCGGAAGGGTGCTGGGCGTCACGGCGAAGGGCAAAGACTTAAAGCAGGCCCGCGCGAACGCGTACGCGGCGGCGGAATGGGTGGATTTCGGCAATAAATATATGCGGCACGACATTGGCAAAGCCATTGATGAAGCATAAGGTTTTCAGTAAAAGATAGCAGGTTGAGAGATTGGAGGAACAGAAGATGAAAGGGAATCAGATCCAGAAAAAGAACGTCCTGGTTAGGAGCGCGCTCGCCTTTGTGCTGGCTTTGGCGCTTGGATTGGCGCTGAACGTGTTTTCCATCACAAGTTACGCGGCGACCGGCACGATCACGGCACGTTCGGTGAACATCCGTAAGGAGCCCAGCACAAGCAGCGAAGTGGTGGGCAGCACGGAATCCGGGAAGACGGTGACGGTCAACGGCAAGACCACTGGCGGTGACAACAGGGTTTGGTACCAGGTCGTAGTGGATGCTTCGACGGTAGGTTATATCCGCGAGGATCTGATCACGGTCACGGAGGACGTCCCGGATGTGGGCGGCGGCACCCAGGCGCCTGCGCCTAACGAAGGCACGGTGGCTTTCAATCCTACTGTGGCGGTGACGTCGGTGCAGCCTGTGGCGGCTACCCTGACCGGCAGCGAGGCGGTACGTGTGCGCGGCGACGCGGATCCCAACCAGGAGAACATCATCGTCCAACTGCCGAGCGAGACCACAGTTACCGTAACCGGGTATGCCACGGGGACGGATGCAAACGTCTGGTATTTGGTGACTTTTGACAATAACGGGACCGAGGCGCAGGGCTTCGTCCTTTCCGAATACGTGGTGCTTGGAGGGGATCTGGTGCCTGCGGACACGTCCACACCTGATGACGCGCAGCCTGATACGGACCAGGCCCCTGGCGATACGACAGAGGACCCGTCCGGGAACACGAATCCCGGCAACGGGGAGTTCGAGCTTTCTTATGAAGCCAATGAGAACGGCGAGAACATTTGGTATTTGTATGATTACGTCAATAAGCAGAAATATGACGCAAGGGCCATGGTGAACCTGGTCCTGGATAAATACCCGAAGACGATCCGCAACCAGAAGATCGCCATCGTCATTTTGGTGTTCTTGTTCATTGGCGCTGGCGCGGCGGCAGGCTATCTTTACATGAAGCTTCGGGAAGCCAGCAACGCGGCATATTTCAGCGCTGTGGAAAAGGAGACGATCCGCCAGAGGAACGCGGCCAAGGCGAAGAGCGGCAAAGACGCTCCGGCTGCGAAGCGTGTGGCCCCCAAGGTAGGCCCGGAGGGACAGAAGACCGCGTCCGGCACGCAGGCGAAGCCTGGACAGCCGAAGCAAGGCAGCGCGCAGCCGGCCAGGCAGACGGCGCAAGGCGCACAGGCAAGGCCCTCTTCCGGCCAGGCGCGTCCCGCCCAGCCCGGGACTCGTCCCGCGGGCAGTGCAGGGACGCCGTCGAGGCAGCCCGGTCAGGCTTCCGGCCAGGCCCGTCCCGCCCAGCCCGGCGTCCGTCCCGCAGGCAGCGCGGGAACGCAGGCGAGGCCGTCCGGCCAGGCGCGTCCTGCCCAATCCGGGACCCGTCCCGCAGGCAGCGCAGGGACGCCGTCGAGGCAGCCCGGCCAGGCTTCCCGTCCCGCCCAGTCCCAGGCGGATGCCCGTCCGTCCGGCACGCGCCCTCAGCCTAAGCCGGCCCAGGAGGCAGGTACCCAGTCCAATCGTGCGTCTTCCTCTGTAAACGATGACGACGACTTCAATTTTGAGTTCCTGAATTGGGATGGGGACGACAAATAAACGGATGATAAAGCGTAAGCAGGATTAGATACGATGAAGGAGGAAAGGTACGGATGCCTTCCTCCTTTCTTCGTCCTTGCCCGGATGGGGCGCGCCTTGCGCCGGGCTGGCCGCGTGTCGGACGGGCCGCCTTTCGGGCGGATTTTTCTTAGATCGGATTTCTCTTCGGCGGGCTTCTTTGGCTGGCTGTAAATACAGTGGTTGACAAGTCGGGCAAACTGTTATATTATTGCTATAACAGATGTACAAAGGAGGGCATGCATGTGATCATAGAGTTTGAAATGGATTTTAACAGTGAAGAAGCTCTTTATTTGCAGTTAAGGAACCAGATCATCATGGGGATCGCGACATCGCAGTTCCATGAAGGGGACTCCCTGCCCAGCGTGCGTCAGTTGGCCGACCACATCGGAATCAATATGCACACGGTCAACAAGGCCTATACCGTATTGAAACAGGAAGGCTTCGTCAAGGTGGACAGGCGGAAGGGCGCCGTGATCGCCATTGATATCGATAAGATGAGGGCCATGGAGGAACTGAAGAAGGAATTGCAGGTCATCCTTGCCAAGAGCAGCTGCAAGGAGATCAGCAAGGCGGAGGTCCATGAATTGATCGATGAAATCTATGAAGATTATGGAGGGCTGGAATGATGCAGTCACGGTTTACGGATAAGGCGCAGGAAGCGCTTGCCCAGGCCGGCCGTTGCGCCAGGCAGCTGAAGCAGGGCTATGTGGGGACAGAGCATATTCTTGCCGGGCTCCTAAGGGAAGGAAGCGGCGTGGCGGCCAGGGTTTTGGCGGAAAACAACGTGTCCTTGGACCAGGTGATGGACATGATCCGGGAATTGATCGCTTTTGACGGCGGGACCGCCGTCAGCGAGAGGGAGGGATATTCGCCCCGGGCCAAGAAGGTGCTGGAGGAAGCCCACAGGCAGGCGGAACGTTTCGGGCAGAACGCTACAGGGACGGAGCACCTGCTGCTTGCTTTGATCAAAGAAGGCGAGAACGTGGCGATACGCCTGTTAAACACCCTGGGGGCCACCCCCACGAAGATTTATGCGGACGTGCTGACCGCCATGGGACAGGATCCGAACCTTTATAAAGAGGATCTGGGGCGTAAAGGGAACGGCAGGGCGCGGGCCTCGACGCTGGAGCAATACAGCAGGGACTTAACGGCATTAGCCAAGGAGGGAAAGCTGGACCCCGTCATTGGCAGGCAGGAGGAGATCCAGAGGGTCATCCAGATTTTAAGCCGCAGGACGAAGAACAATCCGTGCCTGATCGGCGAGCCGGGCGTGGGCAAGACCGCCGTGGTGGAGGGGTTGGCGCTTAAGATCGTGTCGGACGACGTTCCTTTTACCGTAAGGAACAAGCGGGTCTTAACGTTGGATTTGGCCGGCATGGTGGCAGGCAGCAAATATCGCGGCGAGTTCGAGGAGAGGATCAAACGGGTCATTAAGGAAGTGATCGACGACGGCAACGTGATCCTTTTCCTGGATGAACTCCACACCTTGATCGGGGCCGGAGGGGCGGAAGGGGCGATCGATGCGTCCAATATCTTGAAGCCATCCCTTGCCAGGGGGGAGATCCAGCTGATCGGGGCGACCACGATCGTGGAATATCGGAAATACATTGAGAAAAATGCGGCCCTGGAGAGGCGTTTCCAGCCGGTGAACGTGGAAGAACCTACCGTGGAGGAAGCCATCCGCATCCTGGAGGGCATCAAGGTCAAATATGAGGAGCACCATAAGGTCCGCATCCTGCCTGAGGCGGTGGAAGCGGCGGTGCGCCTGTCGGCCCGCTATATCAACGACAGAAACCTTCCGGACAAAGCCATCGACCTGATTGACGAGGCGGCTGCCAGCGCCAGGCTAAAGAGCAGGGAGGTCCCGGATAAGCAGAAGGAGTTGCTGGAACAGATTAAAAAGATGGACCTGCAGATTGAGCGTTCCATCCGCATGGAGGCATTCGCCCAGGCCTACGAGATCAGGAAAGCCCAGGACGAATTGGTGAAAAAGTATGACCGTATGGTAAAGCGCAGGGAGAAGCAAGAGGATGACCTGCAGTACCAGATCGGCGAGAACGAGATCGCCGAGGTGGTCGCCATGTGGACGAAGATCCCTGTGCGGAAGCTGGCGGAAAAGGAAAGCGAAAGGCTTATGCGCCTGGAGAACATCCTGCATCAGCGCGTCATCGGGCAGAATGAGGCGGTGACGGCAGTGGCGAAGGCGATGCGCCGCGGCAGGGTGG
>CANPWC010000147.1 GCA_947581905.1 uncultured Acetatifactor sp. | reverse complement strand
ATAGCACATGCCGTGGTTCCCCTCCACCTGTATCTGGAAATCTTCCCTGCAAAGGCAGGAGGAGATCAAAAGGGCGCTTAAAAACTGGCTGCTGCGCTCAATATCCACATGGATCCGGCTTTGGCCGAACCCATGCCCTTTCAAGGTAAAAGGGAAGAACCCCTCTTTTTCCTCATAAAGGACCTCACAGCCCAATTCCTCCAAGGAATGGAGCAAGGGAGCCATGGGCCGCCTGCGCATTTGTTCGGAAGCATCCATGTGGTAGGTCCCCTCGGAGAGCCCAAGGCAGGCGGTGAGGAACCGCGCCGCCGTTCCGGCGCTGCCCACGTAAAGGGAAGCCTCCTTTCGCGGGATGACGCCGCCCATGCCCTTGACCCGGATGACGCGCGCCTCTTCCTCTACATCGGTTTCAAAGCCCAAGGCCTGGATGCAGCTTAAGAAGTGCCTGGAGTCGTCGGAAAACAGCACGCCTCGCAGCGTGGAGGTCCCTTGCGCCAGGGTGGAGAGCAAAAGCGCCCGGTTGGTGATGCTCTTCGAGCCAGGCACGGCTACGCGGACCGGGGCGTCGGAATGCCTTGAAAGGGGGTGGATGCAGGGTACGTCATAGGTTGGACGGTTCATGGAAAGTCTCCTAACTACTGCGGTTTTTAGTACATTTTGCCCGTTTTGCCCGCGGTTGTCAATAGGAAGTTGGACAAAGCGGGTTGTGGACGGCCGAGAAATGTGCTAGAATGGATTCGTGGGATGCGGCGCCTGGACCCTTTGCCGGAAGGACAGGGCAAGGTCCCCTTTGAGATGTGGGGAAGAGGATCGAGGTGTCGGGAAGATGATCGAGTCGCCGGGAAGAGGATTAGGACGACGGGAAAGATAAGGAAGTTCGCGGCAAGCGGGCAGAAAGAAGCGCTATGAAGATATCGACGAAAGGGAAGTATGCCCTTCGGGTCATGGTTGACCTTGCCCAACATAATACGGGAGAATGTATCAAGGTGAAAGAGATCGCCACCAGGCAGGATATTTCCGAGAAGTACCTGGAGCAGATCATCGCCAGCCTGAACAAGGCGGGCTTCGTGAAAAGCGTGCGCGGCGCACAGGGAGGCTACCGCCTGGCGAAAGCGCCGGAAGAATATACGGTGGGCATGATCTTACGCCTGATGGAGGGCAGCATCGCGCCCGTCGCCTGCGTGGAAGAGGATTATTGCGACTGCGACAAATGCGACTCCTGCGAGACCCTGGATGTCTGGAGGGAATTATATAACGCCATCAACCAGGTGGTCGATGGCGTCACGTTAGCCGATCTGGTGGCTAAGAGCCAGAAAAAGGAGGACTCGCCTCCATCTGCGCTTTAGTCAACCCCGTAAGCGCAAAGCACGTTTTCCAGGGTAAGGGTGTCGATCCATTCCTTCCCCTCTTTCGTCCTGCGGTAGAGCAGAAGCTTCCCGATGCCCATGCCGCCCTCCAGCAGGGGGAGTTCCGGCTTGTGCCCTGACGGGTCCTCGTAGTTCATTTCCGCCATTTCCTCCTTGGGGCTTGTCACGGTGACTTTTAAGAGGGCGTCCTTGTTGGATGCCAAAATCTTCCATTGCACCCGTTTGCTGTTCTGCGTCACTTTCCACTTGCAGCGATGCCTGGACTGGGCGAAACGGAAAAAGAAGTCCTCCCCTTCATAGGTAAGCTGCACCAGCAGCTTTTTTTTCAATGGGAAAAAGAGGAACCTGGGATAACAACCGTCCACGGCGAGGGCGGAATGGCCCAGCTGCCTCCCGGTCCGTTCGCTGGTCAGGCAGCAGGTGGCAAGCTGCAGCCAGGGGTCGTTGAAGCCGCTGCCCCAGTGCTTGTCCGCGTATCCATAGCTTTCCTCTTCCGTAGCCTCGTAGCGGACCCCGTCTAAGACCACATGCCCGCGGTATACGGTCTTGATGCCCTCCGCGTGCCAGAACGTCTCCAGGGCGCCCAGGGCGCTAAAGAGCGGTCCGGCAAGGTGCCCGGTGTGGCAGGAGATGGACTTGTGCAGCTCAAGGTCCCACTCCATGTCCCCCTCATTGCACATGTAGGAACGGCGGCGGGACTGTTCATGGGAAACGTCCACATAGCCGTAAAGGCGCCGCTCGCTATAGAAGTTTTCCCCGATCTGCATGACGAAAGGATTGAGCGCCAGCCTTAGGGAGGTAATGGGGTAAAACGCGTGGAGCTGTTTGGCGGGGGAGCCGCCGTCCCCGCCGAACGCGCCTGCCTTGACTAAGAGGTAGGAGGGGCGGATGCCCCTTTTGCGGTGGAAAGGAAGCTGCCCCAAGACGGGGATTTCCTGCCCCAGGGAAGGGTTCATGATCAGGTATTCAATGAAAAATACGCGGTGCTCCCCCGTCTCGGGCTGGATCGCCTGGAAAGAGTGGAACCAGCGCATGTATCCTTTTCGGGATAGGGAGCCGGACAAAAGGTAAGCGTTACGGGTCAGGTCGGAAAGATTCATCAGGTAGTCACTTCTTTTCGTGGGAAACCAGGGTGGGCTGTTACAAGGAAATCCGTCGCTTTTTCATAAAAACACAAGATATCGTGTTTGATATGGATATTATAATACTATATCTAGGAAATGACAAGGGTGTCGCAGAAAGTTTTCACAGCTTTTTTGGGAAACTTGGGAAAGTAGGAGGTGTTTCGTTTGAGGAAGGTTGCGATGGTAAGCGGCGCTTCCCGTGGGATAGGGCGCGCGGTCGCCGAGCGGTTCGCTTCGCAAGGGTATGACTTGGTTTTGACCTGCGCGCGGTCGTATCCTGCGCTTTGCGGGTTGGCTAAGGAGTTAGAGGGAAAATACGGCGTCCGGTGCCTGGCGTTCCAGGCGGACATGGGCGATTATGGGCAGGTTTGCCGCGTCTTCCAGGAAATGGACCGCCTGGATGTGCTGGTGAACAATGCGGGCGTTTCTTATGTAGGGCTTCTATCTGAGATGGAGGTCGAGGATTGGCGCAACGTGATGGGGACGAACCTGGATTCTTGCTTTTATACATGTAAATGCGCCATTCCCCTGATGCTTGGACGGCATCAGGGGCGGATTATCAACATTTCTTCCGTATGGGGCTGCGTGGGCGCGTCCATGGAAGTGGCTTATTCGGCCTCCAAGGGAGGGATGAACGCGTTCACCCGCGCCCTGGCCAAGGAGCTTGCGCCCAGCAACATCCAGGTGAACGCCATCGCCTGCGGGCTGATCGACACGGATATGAACCGTCATCTGTCAAAGGAGGAGCTGGATGCCTTGAAAGAGGAAATCCCCGCGGACCGGATGGGGAGCGCGGAGGAGGTGGCGGACCTGGCGCTGCAGCTTGCCTGCGCGCCCGACTACCTGACCGGCCAGGTCATCCAAATGGATGGGGGATGGCGTTAAGCCGGGTCCCCGGCCTCAGCGTCGGATCCAGATGCTCATCTCCCCCTCGCCGCGGTTGCCCAGGCGTAATAGGGCAGGAGGGTCAGGGTGGTTTCTTCCAGGCGTGGCGCGGCATAGTCATGGTAAAGGGCGTCGGGCGCGCATCCCGCGTCCTGTTCCCTTAGGCCGGGCACCTTGAGCAAAGCCATGGGATGCCCCAGCCCTTCCCACATTTCCACACGGACGCCCTTGCAGCCCGGGCCGATGCGTTCCAGGTCGGCGCGGCACAGGTGCAGGTCCTTTCCATTGTCCGCTTCTTCCATGCAGTAGGTGACAGGGCCCCTGGTGAACGCCACCTTGCCTACATCCTCCCGCACCCTGGCGTCTGCGGCCCACATATGTACTTCCAGGGCAAGGGAGAGGCTAAGCACGTCTCCGTCTTCCCATTCCCCCTCCAGATATAAATAGCCGTCCGTAATCCGGCAGCCCTCACAGGCGTCCAACAGTTCTCTGCCTTTCCAGGACAGCCGAAGCTCCTTTCCCCCGCGGACGCCTTTTAAGCTTCCAGAGCCGCTATAGCCTGGCAGGCGAAAGGCCAGTGTGCATTGGACGGGACTTTCCGCGCCGATCCGGATCCGCGTCTCCCCCTCCCAAGGCATCAGGGTGTCCGCCTCCAGGGGGTTGACGTAGAAGAAGCTTTTCCCGTCCAAAGCCATTCCCGCAAGGACCGTGTTATAGAGCGCCTGCTCCATTACGTCCCCGTATTCTCCCTTAGGATGGACCTGCAGCATGCGCCGGGCGAAAAAGGCCAGCCCGAATGCCGCGCAGGTTTCCGAGTATGCCGTGTCGTTGGGCAGGTCGAAAGGATAGGAGAAGGCTTCGCCCACATGGGTCGCGCCGATGCCGCCGGTGATGTAGAGCTTCGTGCGCGTTATGCCGTCCCACAGCCTTTTACAGGCTTCCCACAGCCCCTCGTCCCCGGACAGCCGCGCACACGATGTCGATGGCTTCATCCGCCGTCTTTTCCAGGAGGGGGTCCGGCCGCTGCGCCAGCGTATAGCCCACCGCCTCGATCCACTTGCCAAAATCCGAGTCCTGGAACACGAACCCGTAGTGCCGGTCGGGATCCAGGCGTCCCGCATCCTCCGGCAAATCCTCAAAGTCCAGGGAAGCGCAGGTAGGCGGGACGAAGTCCGTTCCCTGCCTGCGCTTCCTTTCCATCAGGCGCGCCGCCGCCCGGAAATTGTGCATGCAATAGCTGGGGGCGGCGTCCGGCACCCGGTCGTTTAACGCCTCCCATTGATACGGGATCACTTCTTTTTGGACCAATTCCTGCTCCCGTCCCCAGAATTCATCCGTGACCTTTACCCGCTTCACATCGATCGGGCGATTACACATCCTTTGCTCCATCCTGCTTCTTTTCTACGACCTAAAAAAGGGGTCGTGGCCCTTCCTTATCAATATACTACCATAAAGCATAAAATCTCCAATCCCCTTTTTCCCAAGCGCGCAGTCGCGTCGTAAGATTCCCTTGTTTTTCGGAAATAATAATGGTACACTGGTGGAAAGGCAAGGTAGGAGCGCGTCCGCGTCGCCGCGGCACGCTGCGGAATGGAGGCTTTATGGAAAAATATGACCTGATCATCATCGGTTCCGGCCCGGCGGGGTTGTCGGCCGCGGTCTACGGCATGCGGGCGGGGCTGCATCTGCTGGTCTTGGAGAAGCTCCCCATGAGCGGAGGACAGATCCTGAATACTTATGAAGTGGACAATTACCTGGGGATCCCTGGCGTCAACGGCTTCGACCTAGGGCAGCAGTTCCGTTCCCATGCGGACAAGCTGGGCGTGGAATTTCTGAATGCGGAAGTGACCGGGATCGAATGTGGCCAAACCGCGTCTTTCACAGACGTCCTGCAAGGGGAACTGGGGGCGGCCGGCCGTCCCAGCGGACCGGACCCTAAAATCGTGCATACCGACCAGGGGGACTTCCTGGCGGATGCCCTGATCTTGGCCACCGGCGCGGACCATGCCAGGCTTGGCGTGCCGGGAGAGCAGGAATTTACCGGAATGGGCGTATCCTATTGCGCCACTTGCGACGGGGCTTTCTATCGGGGAGGCGTGGCGGCCGTCGTCGGCGGAGGGGATGTGGCCCTGGAGGACGCCATTTACCTGGCCCGCTTCTGTAAGAAAGTATACTGCATCCACCGCCGGGATGCCTTCCGCGGCGCGAAGATCTTGCAGGAGAAGCTTTTTGCGCTGGAAAACGTGGAAGTCCTCTTTGACCGGGTGGTGACGTCCATCGAGGGCGAGGGGAAGGTGGAGCGTCTCCTCTGGGAGGACGTAAAGACGCATAAGGCAGGCAGCCTGGATGTGGACGGCGTGTTCATCGCCGTGGGCACGCGCCCCAACACGGAACTGTTCCGCGGCCTGGTGCAGTGCGACCCG
>CANPWC010000146.1 GCA_947581905.1 uncultured Acetatifactor sp. | reverse complement strand
CCTATGCGCTTCTGCCCCCGTTCGAAGGCCTGGAGATGAAAGAGGACCCGACCAGTGAAGACTGGAGGCAGTTGTCCCTGGCAGCCGGGGAAATCGCGTTTGGCTGGCAGTTGGATGAAAACGCCGTAAAGCCGGCCCTCCTGGAGGAAGCGAAGGTCGAAGAGGCCCTGCCGCTGTGCACGGATCCCCAGAATGCCGGCAGCGTGGATAAGTTTGAGATCGGCATTGCCAACAGCATGAACGATACGGGGACCCTGGAATGTGGCTTGTACCTTGTCGTGGCAAGGGGAAGCGACCTGGGAGAAGACTATGCCGACAGGGTCACGATGAAGTTCAAGGTGAAAGAGCAGCAGGACGGCGTTGAGGCGGTCGTGGAAAAAGAGGAAGAGGTGTTGGTATCTACCGCCCATTCTACGGATTATCAGTACAACTTCATGCCGGAATTGGTTTCCATCCCAGGCAAGCCGGAAGACGCCGGGGTGGTCGGAGACCACAACACCGCCGCGCCTGGGGATTGGGTTTATGATATGGCGGTAACGTTGAAACCGGAGCGGGAATTAAGGTATGGTTCTCTGGACATTGTGAAGACCCTTTCCAGCTATGAGACGCAGGAAGGCGTCAGGGAGCCTGCAACCTTCGTGTTTTCGATCGAAGCAAGGCTGGGCGACGATCCGGTATTTGAAAACAATGAGCTGGTCTACAGCAACGTGGCGTCCATCACCGTCGCCGGACCCGGACAAGGGGAACGCGTGACGATCGACAGGATTCCGGCGGGCGCAAAGGTTAGAGTGACGGAGGTTTACGGCGGGGCTTCTTATGAGGCGGAATATGAATCTGTAGACGGCATTATCATCGCCGCGGATGAGACGGCCAAGGCGGCGTTCACCAATGTCTATGATGGAAAGAATCGGAACGGCTACGGGATCAACAACCACTTTTCCTATACGGAAGGCGAAGATGGCAACGAGTGGAGTTGGGAACATTCGGAATGGAACTGGGGACCTTGGGTAGAAGAATAGGAGGGCAACAGTGTGAAAAAAGGAAGCTTGTGTCTGGCAGCCCTTGCGGTGGTGCTGGTATTGGGCGCGGGAGTGCATAATATCTGGGCGTACTTCACCACTTACGCACAGGCCCAGGGAGGCTACGTCGTAGAACTGGGCGATAAGACACAGATCAAGGAAGAGTTCGCGGATTGGACCAAGAGAGTGGTGATCACGAGCAGCGAGGATTCCCAGCCTGTATATGTCAGGGCGAAGGTATTCTGCGAGAGCACGCTTGTGGAGCGGCTGGAGTATGAGTATCCGGAAGCGGATTGGACCTACAACGAGGACGATGACTATTTTTATTACCAGCATATCCTGGATGCGAAGCAGGAGACATCGGAACTGCTTATCCGGATCAACTTGAAAGAAGAGTTCGACCCGGCCACCGGCGAGATCCTTGAGAATGAGGTTGGAGATAACTTCAATGTGGTCGTGGTCTATGAGTGCACGCCTGTACGTTATGATGAGGCAGGGAATCCCTATGCCGATTGGGATAGCGTGGTGTTGCAGGAGGAGGCGCAGGAGCCCGAAGCACAGCAAGGAGGCGGTGAATGATGAAAGGAAAAGGATGGATGCGGAAGCTTAAGAAAATCCTGTTTTCTCCGGTCGGCACGATCGGCTTGTTCGCCCTGGCGATGTTGCTCCTTTTGACCAGTTCGGTAGGAGGGGCGCAGGCGGCGCTCACGTTTTTCAGCGAGACCTATACCTCCCGGATCCAGATGTATGACATCGGCGTCAGCCTCCAAGAGAACGGGCAGCGGGTTTCCTGGAGGGACTACGGAAGCCGCGAGGGAGAAGGGGGAAGCCGTGTTGCGGATGGCTCCTGGGAGGAAAATACCGGAAGGCTCCTGGAGCATATGCTGGATGATCCCGCGTCCCCGGATGGCGCGAAGCTTCCTTTGCAGTTGGGCAAGGTTTATAAAGAGGAATTGAACGTCCGCAACAGCGGCATGATCAACCAATACGTCCGCGTCACCATTTATAAATATTGGATGATAAAGGAAACGGACCGGGACGGGAACGTCGTTTATCAAAAGGATGCCTCGGGCAACCTCCTTACGGACGAATCCGGGAACCCGATCCCGAGTTATAAGAAGATGGAGCGCACCCAGGAGCTTTCCCCGGACCTGATCGACCTGCACCTGTTGTATAACGGCTGCGACGGCGACGCCAATTATCGGAACGGCTGGATCTTGGACCAGGAAGCCACCACGGAGGAACGGACGGTGCTCTATTATGAGAACCTCCTGTACTGTGAAGACGAGGCGGGGGATGGAAAGCCCACGGAGACCAGCCTGTTTTCAGATACTTTGAAGATTGAGAACGCGGTCGCGGATAACGTGGAGCAGAAAGTCACCAAGACGGAGAACGGCACCCTGATCGAGACGATTTATAAATATGACGAGGTTCAGTTCCAGTTGGATGTGCGTGTCGACGCGGTCCAGGAGCATAATGCCCAAGACGCGGCATGGAGCGCCTGGGGACGCAGGATACAGATACAGGAACAGGACGGCGGACCCGGAATCTTGAGCCTTGCAGAGTAAAGGGAGGGTGAGAAAATGAAAAGATGGAAAAGACTGACCCTCATGTGCGGCGCGCTTCTCCTGTGGGGAACGATCTTCGGGCTTGCGGGGAAGACGGCGTTGGCGGAGACTTCCTACGGCGCGGAGGACTGGAGCGTGCGGTTCACGCCGGATGCGAAGATGGAAAGCAATTTCGGCATGCAGGACCTGGATGACGTGATCAGCGGCCTGCAGCCGGGAGATAACGCCATCATTACCTTGCATTTGAAGAATGAGCATGCGTCGTCCACGGATTGGTACATGACCAACGAAGTGCTCGCCTCTTTGGAGGACAGGAGCCAGAACTCGGCGACCTATGGAGGCGCTTATACTTACATCCTGACTTATACGGACAGCGCGGGGGAGGTCACGACCCTGTTCAGCAGCGATACGGTCGGCGGCGACATCACCGGCACGGATGCGCAGGAGGAAGGCGGCGAGGGCCTGCATGAGGCCACGGATTCCCTGGAGACGTTCTTCTACCTGGATACCTTGACGACGGGCCAGGGCGGGGACATCACCCTGGAGGTGGCGCTGGACGGCGAGTCCCAGGGCAACGACTACCAGGACACCATGGCGGACCTGCAGATGAATTTCGCGGTGGAGCTGACAAGGACCTCTACCACTACGACCGAGGTGGAGGATGAGCCTCATACGCCGACGCCGGACGTGGAGCACCACATTACGCCGGTACGGACCAGTGACGACAGCCTTCCGCTTCCGTTGCTTGCGGCGATGCTCATCTTAGGGGTCTTTCTGATGGTATTGGCGGTTTATAGCCTGAAACGTGGCGCGAAAAAGGGAGAGGAGGGGCAGACGGATGGAACATCGGTATAGGTATCTGGGAATCAAGTATCTGTCCTGCATCATCGCAGCTTTCTGTCTTGCCGCGATGGCAAGCCTTTGCGTCCGGGCTGAGGAATACACCTATACCGTGCGTTTCTTTGCCGGGAAGCAGGGTAGCATCCATGATACGGAAACCTCTGCCGCGGGACGGCCCGGGGCGGCGTTGGAAGCGTCAGACGGCGAAATGCTGGTGATAAGCGGGCTTCACTATGGGGACCGGTTGTCTTTCGACCGGGACATGGTTACGTTAAATGACGGTAGCAAGTATTATATCAAAGGAATCCGGGAAAGCGGCAAGGATAACAATACGGTAGTGACCCAGCCTTCCTTTGAAGTGACGGGGGACCAGGACTATGTCGTGGCTTACGGGATTTTGGGCGACGCCGTGAAATACACCGTCAATTATCTGGATGTGGACGGGAACCCCTTAAGGGATTCCCGGGAATACTACGGGAATGTGGGCGACAAGGCGGTAGTCGCGTATCTTTATATTGATGGGTACCGCCCGCAGGCGTATAATATAGGAATGACGTTGGATTCGGATGCCGCGAAGAACGTCATCGACTTCATTTATACCAGGATCACCAACGAAGTGATCAGGGTGCCGGGCGGGAACGTCGCGGGGAATCCGGAGTACCCGGAGGGAGAAGGCGGCGCTGCCGTCACGGATCAAGGCCTGATTGACCAGGCCGGGACCAACTTTGACGACCTGGACCTGGATGACGGGAATGTGCCGGGCGGCGGAGAAGACGACATACAGATTAATGAGGATCAGACCCCGGCGGATGACGGTCCGGCGGAGTATGAGGACTTGAGTGAAGAGGATACGCCTCTTGCAGGGGGCTTCCTCCAGGGGGACGGTTCTAAGGAAGATCCGCTCCGCATTGAGATCGGGGCCTTGAAGATTCCTCTGTCCACCAATATGTTGATCAGCGTAGCTTCCGTGCTTGTCATCTTCGTCGGCTTGGTCCTGCTTTTGTCGGAGATGATCAGGAGAAAGAAAGATGAATAAGCGCATCGCCCCGGCCCTGTGTAATCTGTTGGGCGTCCTCATATTGCTTTGCGTGATCATCACCTGCCTGCCCGTCACGCTTCCCCGCCTGTGGGGCTATGAGGTATATAATGTGGTCAGCGGAAGCATGGAGCCGGAGATTCCCGTGGGAAGCATCCTCTATGTGAAGCCGGTGGAGCCGCAGGACGTGAAAGAGGATGAGGTCATCGCGTTCCACAGCGGGGACGCCGTGGTTTCCCACCGCGTGGTGAAAAATAAGCTGGTAGAGGGAGAACTGGTCACGAAAGGCGACGCCAACGCGGGGGAAGACCTGAACACGGTGCCTTACAGCGACCTGATCGGAAGGGTCGAGCGCCATCTTCCGGCGTTAGGGAAAGTCTTATTCTTATATACCAGCCAGGTCGGGAAGATATATGTGTTTTTCTTTGCCGCGTGCGGCGTCATGCTGAATCTTTTGGCAGGGATCTTGCGGTCCGGGAATCGTGAAGAAGCATAGTGGGGATGGAAGGAATTAGGGCCATGGAAAATGAGTTTTGCAGGGATACATTGTATATTAAGACCTTTGGCGGGTTTTCCATGACCTGGAATGGAAAGCTGCTTACGGGCAGCATAAAATCAAGCGAATCGCAGTTCATCTACCTGATGGAGCTCCTTTTCCATAACCGGAAGGACGGGATCGAGAGGAACCGTGTGGAAGAAATCCTCTTCGAGGACAGGGACATTTCCAATATCCACCATTCCATGCAAAGCGTCGTTTACAATGCTAAGAAGAGGTTGCGGGGAATGGGGCTGCCGAAGGTGAATTACATCGAATTGAAAGACGGCGTGTTCTACTGGACCAGCCAAATCCCGGTCATTGAGGATGCGGAGCAGTTCGAGCTCCTCTGCCAGGAGGCGCAGGCCCAGGAAGAGCCGTCCGCAAGGCTTAAGCTTCATCTTAAGGCGTGCCATGCCTACGGGGGAGAGTTCCTTCCGATGCAGGCGGGCATCATCTGGGCGGCGCAGGAAGCGAGGCGTTATCGGGAGCTTTTCTGTAAATGCGTGGAGAATACCCTGCCCCTGCTTCGGGAGAGGCAGGATTATACCCGGATGGAGGAGCTGGGGGTATATGCCTCCAAGATTCAGCCCCTGGCGGATTGGGAGACGATCACCATGGAAGCCCTGGTTTCCCAGAGCCGTTATGAAGACGCCCAAAGGCTGTACGACGATACCGTGGAGTTTTATTCCCAGAAGCAGGGGTTGCGCCCCTCAAAGTCCTTTTTGGAATTGTTCGGCCGGCTGGGGACGCAGATGCAGCACCAGTACGCCACCCTGGACGAGATCCAGAAGGATCTGACGGGCCAGGAAGGAAAAAATCCATGCGGGGGGGGTATTTATGTACTTACCCTGTCTTCCA
>CANPWC010000145.1 GCA_947581905.1 uncultured Acetatifactor sp. | reverse complement strand
GCCAGCATGACCCGTTTCGACGTGCATTTCCGCGTGGTGGAGAAGCGCCCCGCCCCGCAGCTAGAGCCAGACCGGGAACGCAAGATCCGCATTGGGACGAGCAGGGGCTGCGTGGTCATTAACGCCCATACGGGCCTGTTGTCCAGCTATGTGGTGGATGGCAAAGAATATGTAAAGCCAGGCGCGCTGGCTGTGGATGTCTATGACGATGCCGTCAGTCCCTGGGGAGGGGACGGCGTGTTCGACCCTAGGTGTCCGATCGGCAGCTTCTCCCCGATGCCTGCCGGAGAGGCGGCGGATTTCGCGGGAGTCGCCTCCTCTGCAATGCAGCCCGTCCTGGTGACGGAAGAGGGAGAGGTCTATACCGTCGTAGAGGCATACATGCAGTATCATCGCTCCAGGATGGTCATGCGCTACCTGGTGAACAAGCTGGATGGGACCCTGGAGCTGGAGCTTCGGATCTTCTTCGCGGAACGGGAGAAGCGCCTGAAGCTGCGCGTCCCTACCATGCTTGAGGGCGCTGAATACCTTGGGCAGACGATCTTTGGCAGGGAGAAGCTTCGGGACGACATGCAGGAATGCGTCTCCCAGTATTGGCAGGCAATTGCCGGAGGCGAGGACGCCTTGGCCGTCATTGACGACGGCGTGTACGGCTCCCATTATAAGGATGGCACGGCGGGGATCACGCTGCTTCGTTCCGTAGGCTATGGCGCGGGACGTATGACCTGGGGCCCGCCTTATCGTGACAAGATGTACCATCAGAGGATGGAGCAGGGCGAGAGGCGCTACCGCTTCCTGTTCCTTGCCGGGGGACGGGAAGAGGTCCTGGGCAGGGCGGACAGGGAAGCCGCCATGTTCAACCGCAGGGTCTATGCCCAGCAGTTCTGCCCGCCGGGCAAGGGGACGATCCCCCAGCCCTTGGTCCAGATCGATCAGGAAAACGTGTCATTCAGTTGCTTTAAGAGGAGCGAGCGAAGCGAAGACGCATATATCCTGCGCCTGTTTGAATCCCAGGGCAAAGCCGTATGCGTAAAAGTCAGGCTGCCGCTGTTAAACCTGGATATGGAGGTCGATTTCGGGCCTTTTGAGATCAAGACCTACCGGATCGAGGACGGCAGGATAGAGGAAACGGATATGTTGGAGGGCGCGGTCCCGCTTGAATCCTAAGACGCGTCCCTGGCAAGGATAAGCGCTTTATGAGGGGAAACAGATCAACGGAGGGAAGAATCGTGAATTATTTAAAAGAAAAGATCAAGCAGGAGCTGCGTTGGCTGTCTGAGCGCATCGAACTGGAAAGTGTGCCGGTGGAACCGGTTTCCTACGTCCCTTGCGATTATAAGGGGGAGGGGCACGAAGCCCCCTCCCAGGGGTGGATGCCGCTGCGCTCCCGGGAAGAGCTTGCAAGGACCATCCCGGCGGGCGGCACCAAGACCGGCTATGGGGAGTACCATGCCTGGTTTCAGGCGCAGGTACGCATCCCCTCGTCCATGAAAGGGCGGAAAGTGGAGCTAAGCATTCGTTCCGGGCATCATGGCGCCCATCCCCAGTACATCGTATACCTGGATGGCAAGATCGTGCAGGGAGTGGATGCGAACCATGAGGATTTCCCCATTGACTCCAATCGGGAAAGTTATGAAATGACGGTCTACGGTTTCGCGGGCCGACCGGAGGAGCTTTACCTGGAGGCGTGCCTAAAGAGGATCGACCCCTATACCAGGGAGCTTTGGTACAGCCTGAAAGCGCCTGCGGACGTCATGGACTGCCTGCAGCCGGAGGGGAAGGAATACTGCGAGATCAGGACCGCCCTAAACGAGGCGCTCAACCTGGTGGATTTCCGGGTAAGAAATTCCAACGAGTACCATTTAAGCGTGAAAAAGGCGCTTGCCTACCTTTATAAGGAATTTTATGGGAAAAAATGCGGCGCGCAGATGGCGAACGTGGTCTGCGTCGGCCATTCCCACCTTGACACCGCCTGGCTTTGGCCCATCCGCCAGACGAAGGAGAAGTGCCAGCGCACCTTTTCCACGGCGGTCAATATGATGCGGGAATTTCCGGAATATCAGTTTATCGCCAGCCAGCCCCAGCAATACCGCTTCCTGAAGGAGCAGGAGCCGGAACTTTTTGAAGAAGTAAGGGACATGGTGCGCCGCGGCAGCTGGGAGGTCGAGGGGGCCATGTGGGTGGAGCCGGACTGCAACCTGACGTCGGGAGAGTCCCTTTGCCGCCAGCTGCTGTATGGCAAACGCTTCATGAAGCGGGAGTTCGGCGTGGATTCCAAGATCTTATGGCTGCCGGACGTGTTCGGCTATAGCGCGGCCCTGCCGCAGATTTTGCAAAAGGCGGGCGTCACGCGCTTCGTCACCTCCAAGATTTCCTGGAATGAGACGAATACGCTCCCCAATGACGTCTTCTGGTGGCAGGGGATCGATGGGACCAGGATCTTGTCCTATTTCCTGACCACCCAGGACTATCGTCCCTGGGAGAGGCTGCGCAACGGGACCACCTACAACGGCAACATCAACCCGCGCCAGGTCAAAGGCGCGTGGGAGCGCTTCCAGCAGAAGGATTTAAGCAGTGAAGTCCTCAATGCGTTCGGGCATGGGGATGGGGGCGGCGGCCCTACCAGGGAAATGCTCGAAATGGGGCGCAGGCTCCAAAAAGGCATCCCGGGCTGTCCCACCGTCACGTTTGAAAAGGCGGGCGCTTTCCTGGACCGTATGGAAGAGGCCGTGAAGGACAACCGCTTTACGCCCAAGTGGGTGGGAGAGCTTTACCTGGAATACCACCGGGGCACTTATACCTCCATCGCGAAGAACAAGAGGAATAACCGGAAAACGGAATTTTTATATGAAAATACGGAGCTTTTGGCCATGGAGGACAAGGTCCTTAACGGCGCAAAATATCCGAAGGAAACGCTCCAAAAGGGTTGGGAGGACATCCTCTTATGCCAGTTCCACGACATCCTTCCGGGTTCTTCCATCAAGGAAGTGTATGACGAGACTGATTTGATCTATGCAAAGGTTCAAGAGGAAGCGCGAAAGCTTAAGGAGTCCGCGGAACGCTCCATCGTGTCACGGATCGGGACGAAAGGCGGGCTTGTGGTGTTCAACAACAATTCCTTCCCGGCAAGCGGCCTGATCGAGACCGAAGCGGGCAAGGCCTGGGTGGAAAACATCCCGGCCAAGGGCTATCGCGTGGTGGAAGCGCCCCGGGAAGCAAGCGGCCAGGTGGCCGTGGACCTGCAGGGGCGTTGGATGGAAAACGCTTACGTGCGCGTGGCTTTCGATGAAAATTTCCATATCGTGAGCATTTACGACAAGGCCGTGGGACGGGAAGCGGTGAAGGCTGGGGAGGTGGCGAACCGCCTGACCGCCTATGAGGACATCCCCCGGGACTGGGACGCGTGGGAGATCACGAATTATTATACGGAGAAAAGCTGGAACCTGGACAAGGTCCAGTCCGTAGGCGTCGTCCGGGACGGGGAGGTGGCGGGCTTTGAAGTGGCGCGCCGCTTCCAGCGAAGCGAAATCAGGCAGCGGATCACCCTGGACGCCCATACGGGAAAGGTTGATTTTGACACTTGGATCGATTGGAAGAACGACCACATCCTTTTGAAGACGGCGTTCCCTACGGACATCGTGGCGGATCGGGCGACCTATGAGATCCAGTATGGAAGCGTGGAGCGCCCCACCCATTACAATACCTCCTGGGAACAGGCGAAATTCGAGGTATGCGCGCACAAATACGCGGACCTGTCCGAATATGGCTTCGGCGTGTCCATTTTAAACGACTGCAAATATGGACATGACATCCATGACGGCGTGATCAGGCTGACGCTCCTTAAGTCCGCCACATACCCGAATCCGGAGGCGGATAAGGAAGTGCACCACTTTACCTACTCCATTTATCCCCACGGCGGGGACCTGCGCCAGGCGGGGGTGGTCCAGATGGCTTACCTGTTGAACAATCCCCTGTATGCGGTACAGGTGCCGGCCCAGGATGGGGCGTTGCCGGAGAGCTATTCCCTGGTGACGGCCAATCGAGAGAACATCATCGTGGAATCCGTGAAGGAAGCGGAAGATGGGGACGAAGTCATCGTGCGCCTGTATGACGCTTATGGGACCAGGTCGGACGTGGAGGTGCGCTTCGGGTTCCCCGTGGCCAAGGTGGAAAACGCCACGATCCTGGAGGAAGCGATCGAGGAGCTTCCCGTAGCTGACAATATGGTATGTCTTACCGTGAAGCCTTTTGAAATTGTGACGTTAAAAGTGTCCAGAGGGGCTTGAAACTATGTAAAATGCACAGAAATCAGAAAGCGTTTCTATACATTTTCACAGTATTATCCCTTTTTTCAAAAAACATATTGACAGATTGCCAAATGATATATAATATATTGATATAATATTTAAGTTTATTTCATTTGGGACATTGGAAACAGGAAGCTTCCGGCAGGCTTTAGGCCTGCCGGGGGCGGAACGGTTGGCCGATAGGCGTTACATAGAGGTTGGATCGGATGAAAGATAGAAAGAATTGGATGCGCCGGGCGTTTGCTTCCATGTCGGCTTTGGCATTGGCCCTGGTCCTGGCATGCGGACTGACGGCCTGCCAGGGAGCAAAGGACGGACAGCCGCAAGGGGCTGGAAGCGAAGCGGATGGCGATGCGGCCGCCGGGGATGGCCAGGGAAGCGAAGCAGGTGGCGATGCGGCCGCCGGGGATGGCCAGGGAAGTAAAGCAGGAACGGATGAAGCGGACGCGGACGTCGGGGACGGCGCAGCCAGCGCTTCGGACGACGGGACACAGGGAAGCGAAGGGATGCGTGAAGTCGTGACGATCAAAGATAAGGCATATGAAAGCTTTTCCAGCTTTATAGACGCTTATTATTTCACAAGCAAGATCACGGAGGGCGTAGGCTCGCTGGTCGGTGACAACATGTTCTTCTGGGAGCCGGCGGAGATGTATGAGATCATGATCGACGCTTATGAACATACCGGGGACCAAAGGTATTACGACATGATTTTCGAGTTCTTCGAAGGGTTCAAGTTAGAACACGGGGAGGACTGGTCCTGGAACGAGTATAACGACGATATCGCCTGGATGACCATAGCCTGCACGAGGGCTTACAACTGCACCGGGGACCAGAGGTTTCTGGATATCGCGGTGAAGCACTTCAATATCGTATGGGAGAGGGGCTTGAGCGACGACCTGGGCGGAGGCATCTGGTGGAGGACCGACAACAATACGAAGAATGCCTGCATCAATTGCCCGATGACGATAGCCGCCTGTCTGCTGGGAGAGGCCCTGGGGGACGAAAGCTATTATGAGAAGGCTGCCCAGCTCATGGATTGGGTGGCGTCCAACATCTATGACGCGGGTTCCGGCAACGTGTATGACTCCTACAATATCAACGGGGACAAGAACCATTGGGCTTCCACCTATAACCAGGGGACCTTCATCGGGGCGAACACCCTCCTTTACCTGCATTATGGGGAGAAGGAATATTACACGATGGCCCGCAAGGCGGCGGATTACACCATCGACAACATGTACCAGGGCGGCGTGATGGATAATGAGGATAACAGCACGGACCTGGTAGGCTTTAAAGGGATCCTGGCGCGTTGGATGTACTGCTTCGCCATGGAATGTGGGCAGGAAGACGTGATGGATTGGCTGAGGCTGAACGCGGAGAGCGCCTGGGAGAACCGCAACGACGAGGGGATCATGACGACGGCGTTCGCAAGCAAGACGCCAGATAATGTGACCGTCATCCCCTACAGCGCGTCCGCCGCGGTATCCATCCTGAACAACTGCAGGGAGGAAGGGCAGGTCAAGACCATGGTGGCGGACACCCTGGACCTGGAAGCGTTCACCCGATGCGGGAAGGTGGTCGTC
>CANPWC010000144.1 GCA_947581905.1 uncultured Acetatifactor sp. | reverse complement strand
CCCTATCGCCACCAAAGTCCTTGCGGATGAGATCTTAACCGATGTAGGGCTGCCCATTGCCAAAGAATGGAACGTCAACGGCGAAAAAGTCACCATCGCCGTACAGAAAGCCTGATCCATAAAAGCATAAAACACCTTGCGCCAATTCCCGACCAAATTTTGCGCAAGGTGTTTTACTTTTCCACGATAGCGTGATATAATAACGAGGAAAGTGCCGACGGTGCATGCGCCAGGCGGCATTTGACGAGGGTTCCCATCGAGACGCCAGTCGAGATGCTAGGGTGAAATCCAGAAGCCGCCTGCCACGCGGGCGCAGCATTGGCGCGGGGTTCCCTTGAATCGCACTGTCTAAGGGGGGATGTTCCGTGAAGAATAGGACGACCCGTTTTTTGATCGTAAGCTTAATATGTATCTCCATTTTTTGCGTGCTGGATTTCTCGTTCCTGACCGTCCGCATGAACCAGAGGAGCGCCAAGGCCATCGAGGAATTGGGCGCTATTTACATGTCCGGCATGGGCGAGCAGGCAGCCACCCATTTCGGCACCACGATCGAGCTGCGCCTGTCCCAGGTCAGCGCCCTGGTGGATTCCGTGCCGCCGTCCAGCGGGAGGGACATTTCGGCCACCCATGTGGCCTTAAGCCATAATGCCCGCGCCCGCGGCTTCGACCACTTGGCCCTGTACCAGGAAGACGGCACTTTCGCCATGCTGTATGGAAGCCAGATGCAGACGAATGATTCCGACGCTTTCCTGGAATCTTTGAAAAACGGTGAGGAGAAGATGGCGGTAGGTCAGGATTCTTTGGGGAACGACCTGCTTCTGATGGGCGTGCCTGCCGCCTATCCCATGGAGGATGGGGGTGAAAGCACGGCCCTGGTCGCCGCCCTGCCTGTCAGTTATATCAGCGATACCTTGTCCCTGGATGTGGACGACGCCATCATCTATTATTTCATCATAGACCGGGCGGGGGATTTCATCGTCCGAAGCGACGACGTGACGGATGCGACTTATTTTGACCGGGTCAGGAACCGATACGACAGCGTGGCCGGGCTCAGCGGGGAAGAGTTCCTTGTGGAGCTGGAACATGCCATGGAAGAGGGACGGGACTATACCAGCCAGTTCATCATCGAAGGGGAACGCCGGTTCCTGTATGGGACGAACCTGCCCTACTCGGAATGGTACCTGCTTTTGTTTTTGCCTTACGGAAGCCTGGACCGGACGGTGAACGATTTGGGGAACGCCTGGGGCGCTTCCGCCGTGGCAAGCTGCATCCTGATCCTGGCAGCCTTGCTGGCCGTGTTCTTCTGGTATTTTCGGTTGACGAAGAGGCAGATGAAGGAATTGGAGGAAGCGCGCAAGGTCGCCGAACATGCCAGCCGCGCCAAGAGCGAATTCCTTTCCAATATGAGCCATGACATCCGCACGCCCATGAACGGCATCGTGGGCATGACCGCCATCGCCAGCGCCAACCTGGACAATATGCAGCAGGTCCAAAGCTGCTTAAAGAAGATAGCCTTGTCCAGCCGCCATTTGCTGGGGCTGATCAATGATATCCTGGACATGTCCAAGATCGAGAGCGGGAAGCTCACCCTCCATGTGGAAAAGATTTCCCTCCAGGAGACCATGCAGAACATGGTCAACATCGTCCAGCCGCAGATCAACGCGAAGAAGCAGCGCTTTGACGTATATATTTATGACATCCCCTATGAGCACGTGTTCTGCGACAGCGTGCGCCTGAACCAGATCTTGCTGAACCTGTTGGGCAACGCCATCAAGTTCACGCCGGACGAAGGAAGCATCCACGTGGCTTGTTATGAGGAGGCTTCTGCGAAAGGGGATGCCTGGGTGAGGGTCCACCTTAGGGTGAAAGACAACGGCATCGGCATGGCGCCGGAGTTCAAGGAGAAGATATTTGATTCTTTCTCCCGTGAGGATAGCAAGCGGGTGCAGAAGACCGAGGGTTCAGGGCTTGGCATGACCATCACGAAGTACATCGTCGATGCCATGCAGGGGTCGATCGAGGTGGAAAGCGAGCCGGACAAGGGTACGGAATTCCATGTCATCCTGGACCTGGAGAAAGCCCCTACCGAAGAAAAGGATATGGAGCTGCCGCCTTGGAAGCTTTTGGTGGTGGATGATGATGAATTGCTGTGCGAGAGCGCGGCGGCGACCCTGCATTCCATCGGCTGCCTGGCGGAATGGGCTTTGGACGGGGAGACGGCCTTGGACATGGTAAAGGAGCGCCATGAAAAGGGAGAGGATTATCAGATCATCCTCTTGGATTGGAAGCTTCCCGGCATGGACGGCATAGAGACCGTGCGCAGGATCCGTACGGCTTGCGGGGCAGAAAGCATGCTGATCCTGATTACGGCCGCGGATTGGAACGACCTGGAAGAATCCGCCAAGGCGGCAGGCATCGTCGGCTGCATTTCCAAGCCGCTGTTCCGTTCCAACTTATATTATGGGCTGAAAAGCTTTTACGGGCAGGAAAGCCCGGTGGAGGACCAGGAGAAGGCCCGCTCCAACTTCCTGGAGGGCAGGAGGGTGCTGCTTGCGGAGGACAACGACTTAAACTGGGAGATCGCGGCGGAACTTTTGTCAGAGCTCGGGCTTAAGCTGGACCGGGCGGAGGACGGCAAGGTCTGCACGGAACTTTTCCGAAATTCCCCGGTCGGCGGTTATGACGCCATCCTGATGGATATTCGGATGCCCATCATGACAGGATATGAAGCCACGGAAGCGATCCGGTCCATGGACCGGGAAGACGCGTCGAAGATTCCCATTATCGCCATGAGCGCGGACGCGTTTTCAGATGACGTGAAGCATTGCTTAGACTGCGGCATGAACGCCCACGCCGCCAAACCGATCGACGTGGACGAAGTCGCCCGCCTGCTGGAAACCTATATTTCCGCCAGGGAACGGGATGATATGGAAGAAAGAAGGAATTGAAATGAAACGGAAATTTGCCTTGGCCTTGGCGCTTAGTTGCATCCTTTTGTTGGCTTCCTGCGGCATGCGGGCGGACCCCGCCCAGGAACGGCAGGATGCGGAAAACGGCGGGGAAGCCGTACAGATTTCGCTTTGGACGTATCCAGTGGGCGGTTGGGGGAACAGCACGAGCATCTCTTCCCTCATCGCGGCGTTCCATAGGGACCACCCGGATATCCAGGTATCCGTGAAAGTCCTGTCTTATGACACCGGGGACGCGGTGGTGGAGGAAGCGCTTGAGGATGGCAGCGCCCCGGACTTGATCCTGGAGGGCCCGGAACGTCTTTTGGCGAATTGGGGGGCCAGGGGGCTGATGGTGGATTTAAGCGACCTCTGGGAAGACGAGGCATCCGATGACATCTACGATTCGGTGCGGGTGGCCTGCCATGACAGTGACGGGCATTACGCCATTTACCCCCTTTGCATGACGACCCACTGCATGGCGGTCAACCGTGACTTGTTCGAGGAAGCGGGGGCCTGGCAGTATATTGATGAAGAAACCCATACCTGGTCCACCCAGGATTTCATTTCCGCGGTAGCCGCCTTGCGTGATTATGGCATGGAAAAGGTCTGCATCGTCTATTGCGGCGGCCAGGGCGGGGACCAGGGGACCAGGGCCCTGGTAAACAACCTTTACAGCGGCACGTTCACTGACGCGGACCATACCTGCTACACGGCGGACAGCCCGGAAAACATCAAGGCCCTGGAGCTTTTGGCAAACATGGACGGGGTTTCGTTCGAGCCTGGGCTGGTAGGGGCTGACGAAGTGGAACTGTTCAGCGACGGCCAGATCGCCATGGCGTTTTGCTGGAACGTGTTCATGGAGGTCAACCAGGTCGTGAACAACCCGGACCTGGATTTCGATATTTTCCCTATGGCATTTCCGACGGACGACGGCGACGTCAACCTCCAGGGAGGCATCTGGGGCTTCGGCATTTTTGACAATGGGGACGAAGCGAAGATCGAGGCCGCCAAAACATTCATCCGCTATATGACTGAGGAGGACGGCGAATATACCCGTTCCGTGCTGACCTCCACCTATTGGCCGGTAAAGGATATGCCGGACATTTATGCCAATGACAAGCTGATGATCGAATATAGCGTGTTCCAGCAGTACCTGGGCGATTATTACCAGGTCACGCCCGGCTGGGCCACGGCGCGCACCGCATGGTGGAACATGCTTAAGAGCGTGGGGGAGGGAGAAGACGTGGCCAAGGCCGTGAAGGCGTTTGCCGATGAGGCGAACCAGGCGGCTTCGCAGTAAGCGCCCGGCTGAACTGTTATTGTAAAATTGCACAAAACTGGGATTTCGGATATTTTTTCCTTGGAATCAAGGGAAATGTTTGGTATACTATTACGGTGTGATGGAAAGGGCCTAAGGCCCACATAGGAAAAGGAGGACAATGGTTTGGCTACATCAGTTGCAACCACGTCGGCGGCGACCTCTGCCGCAGTGACAACGAAGAAGATTCGATTTGATAAAGAATTGTTCAAGCGCAGCGTGCTTTACAATGTGAAGACCCTGTACCGCAGGACCCTGGAGGAGGCTACGCCCCAGCAGGTGTTCCAGGCAGTGGCTTACGCCATCAAGGACCAGATCGTCGAGTGTTGGATGGAGACCCAGAAGGCGTATGACGTTGAAGATCCCAAGATGGTTTATTACATGTCCATGGAGTTCTTGATGGGGCGCGCCCTGGGCAACAACCTGATCAATATGCAGGGATATGACGATGTCAAGGACGCCTTGGAGGAATTAGGGCTTGACTTGAACCTGGTAGAGGACCAGGAGCCTGACGCCGCCCTCGGCAACGGCGGTTTGGGCAGGCTTGCCGCCTGCTTCCTGGACTCGCTTGCCACCCTGGGTTATCCCGCGTATGGCTGCGGCATCCGTTATCGTTATGGCATGTTCAAGCAGGAGATCCGCGACGGCTTCCAGGTGGAAGTCCCCGATAACTGGCTGGTGGATGGCAACCCGTTTGAACTGCGCAGGCCGGAATATGCCAAGACGGTCAAGTTCGGCGGCTATGTCACGGTCCGCCATGAGAACGGCAGGAATTATTTCTCCCAGGAGGGTTATCAGTCCGTTAAGGCGATCCCGTTCGACCTGCCCATCGTAGGCTATGGCAACGGCATCGTGAATACGCTGCGGATCTGGGACGCGGAAGCGGTGGAGTGCTTCCAGTTGGATTCTTTTGACAAGGGCGAGTACCAGAAGGCGGTGGAGCAGCAGAACTTAGCGAGGAACATTGTAGAAGTGCTTTATCCCAACGACAACCACTACGCCGGCAAGGAGCTGCGTTTAAAGCAGCAGTATTTCTTCATTTCCGCCTCCGTGCAGGAAGCGGTGGCGAAATATATGCGCAAGCATGACGATATCCGCAAGTTCCATGAGAAGGTGACGTTCCAGCTGAATGACACGCATCCGACCGTCGCGATCCCGGAGCTGATGCGCATCCTGATGGATGAATATTACCTGACCTGGGAGGAGGCGTGGGAAGTCACCACCAAGACCTGCGCTTACACCAACCACACCATTATGGCCGAGGCTTTGGAGAAATGGCCCATCGAGCTGTTTTCCAGGCTGCTTCCCAGGATTTACCAGATCGTGGAGGAGATCAACCGCCGTTTCATCGCCGAGGTCCAGGCAAGGTACAGCAACGTGCCCGGCGTCAATGTCCAGGAGAAGATCCGCAAGATGGCGATCATCTACGACGGACAGGTGAAGATGGCGCATATGGCCATCGTGGCCGGCTATTCCGTCAACGGCGTGGCAAGGCTCCATACCGAAATCCTTAAGAAGCAGGAGCTTAAGGACTTCTATGAGATGTTCCCGGAGCGTTTCAACAATAAGACCAACGGCATCACGCAGAGGAGGTTCCTGCTGCATGGCAACCCGTTGTTAGCCAAGTGGGTCACGGACCATGTGGGCAGCGAGTGGATCACCGACCTGCCCCAGATCGGCAGGCTTAAGGTCTAT
>CANPWC010000143.1 GCA_947581905.1 uncultured Acetatifactor sp. | reverse complement strand
CCAAGTGCTGCTGGGCCCTGCGGCACCCGGAGCGGTTCCCGGTGGAGGTGAACCGTGCGCCCTTGGAGCGCCTGCTTCGGGTCCCCGGCATCGGGGTAAAGAGCGCGAGGCGGATCGTGGCCGCGCGCAGGAGCGCAAGGCTGGATTTCCCGGACTTGAAGAAGCTGGGCGTGGTATTGAAGCGGGCGCTTTACTTCATCACCTGCGGCGGGAAGATGATGTATCCCACGAAGCTGGAGGAAGACTACCTTGTCCGCAACCTGACTTCGCAAGAGGACAGGGTGCGGTTCGGAAGCGACGGGATGACCTATCGCCAGATGTCCCTCTTTGATGATGGGGGCTTTGCCGCCCCGTCCGGCAGGACGCAGTGGCTGAAAGCGGTGGAAGGGCAGTTATAGGAAAGGGGAGGCGGATGATCCTATATCAGTGCCAGGACAGCCTGGAGGGCGTGTTCACGGCGATTTATAACGCATATGAAGACCGATGCCTGCCGCAGGACGTAAGAGTTGCCGTGGAGGAGGAATATTGGCTTTTCGCCGAACCCCGCCCCGTCCGAAGCAATGTATGGAAGGCGGGAAAGGTCGCGGGCAGCTTAAGGAAGCGTTTCGGGGAAGAGGATTATAGGAGGCTGTGCCTGTGCCTGGCTTCGCCGGATGCGGAGAAGGCGCAGGCGGTTTACCGTACGGTGGCGCGGGGGATTGGACGGCGTACCCGTCCGGGGCATTTGTTCGATGCCCTGGCGGATGCGGACGTGCAGAAAGCCCATGCCCTGGCGCAAGCGGCATGGAGGGAGCTGCACCATTATTATGGCTTTGTGCGGTTCCGGGAACTGGAGCAAGGCATCCTGTATGGCAGGATCGCGCCCAAGAATCATTTGCTTCCATTCCTGATGCCTCATTTCGCGGAACGTTTCCCCGGGGAGGACTTCCTTTTGCGGGATGAGGGCAGGGGGCTGTTCGGCGTCCATCCCGCCCGGAAGCAGTGGTATCTGTTGGAAGCGGACCTGCCGGTTCCTGAAGAGGGTCTTGCCCTGTCGAAACAGGAGGAGCAGATCCAGGAATTATTCCGTCATTTCTGTCGGACCATCGCGATTCGGGACCGGGAGAACCCCGCCTTACAGAAGCAGCTGCTGCCGCTGCGCTTTCGGGAGCACATGACGGAATTTTAACGAAATATTTGCCGGTTTTCACAAGAAGATGCGATCTTTGTGGAAAAGCGGCAAAATCCGCCATGGTCAAAATGGCGAATCTTTGGTTGGAAACGTCCTAAAATAGGGCATATTGTAGAGGATTGGGGAGGAATGTCCGCATCAGGGGCCTGCGGCGCATGGATTGAGGGCTTTACAATTAGAACGAATGGTGTATAATCATGATATCCGTCTTTCCCGCCCATGTATAGGCGCGGGCGGATGGGCAATACTGGTATGGAAAGCAGAATACATTTGAAAGGAAGGATTATCATGCGAAGGACCATTAAACTGACGCCCGGTGAAGTCCAGAAGTTTGTAAATGTTACTTCCAAATGTGATTTTGACATCGATATCTACTATAACAGGTATATTGTAGATGCTAAGTCATTCCTTGGAGTATACGGCCTGGATTTCTCGAAACCGTTGACGGTATCCTATGAGGGGTACAATACGGAACTGGAAGAGTTCCTGCGGCAGCGGATGATCGCGAGTTAAAAGCGCCGGACGATTGATTTGGCAGAAGGCTCCCTGTGTAAGATGGCGTCTATCTTGATCGTGGCTTATCTTGATAGCGGCCTGTCTTACGGAGGGAGTTTTGTCTTGTTAGGGAGGGCAGGGCGGCTGGTTGGCAGTTTGGCTGTGTGCCTGGTTGGCAGTTGGTGGACTGGCTGTGTTCCTGGCTGGTGGTCGGGCAGGTTGGCTGGGCGGCCGGCAGGTTAGCCGCGTCCTGGGGAAACGGAAAGGTATGGTAGGGATGGAAGAGGTTCGGGTATCGGTCCGAAGCTTGGTGGAATTCTTGCTGCGGCAGGGCGATATCGACAACCGGCGCGCGGGCGCGCCGGAAGAGGCCATGCTGGAAGGCGGCAGGATCCATAGGATGATACAGAAGCGCATGGGGCCGGACTACCATGCCGAGGTGACGCTGCGCTATGTGCATCCCACAGGCAGGTACGACCTGGTAGTGGAGGGCCGGGCGGACGGCATTTTCGAGGAAGACGGGGTCATGGCCATAGATGAGATCAAAGGCACCTATCGGGATGTGGCACGATTGAAGGAGCCGGTCCTGGTCCACCTTGCCCAGGCGCGCTGTTACGCCTATCTGTACGCGAAAAGCCAGGGGCTGCCCCGGATGAAGGTACGGATGACCTATTGCAACCTTGAGACGGAGGACATTCGTTATTTTTATGAGGAAATGGATAGCGAGGCATTGGAAGAATGGTTCCTTTGGCTGCTGGAAGAGTATCAAAGGTGGTCCGACCATGCCTGGGAATGGAAGAAGGTCCGGGACGCTTCCATAGACGCCTTAGGCTTCCCGTTCCCTTATCGGGACGGGCAAAAGGAACTGGCCTCCTATGTCTATCAGACGATATACCATAAAAGGAAGCTGTTCCTGGAAGCGCCGACGGGCGTAGGCAAGACCATTTCCACCGTTTTTCCCGCCTTAAAGGCCATGGGCAAGGGGATGGGGGAGAAGCTGTTCTATCTCACCGCCAAGACCATCACCAGGACGGTGGCGGAGGAAACCCTGGCCCTTTTACGCAAACAGGGTCTTCGTTTCAAAAGCGTCATTTTGACCGCCAAGGAGAAGATCTGCTTCCTGGACCAGATAGAGTGCAACCCGGAGCACTGCCCTTACGCGAAGGGGCATTACGACCGGGTGAATGACGCCATGTATGACTTCCTTACCCACGAGGAAAGCTTTTCCAGGGAAAAGGTGGAAGAGTATGCCAGGAAGCACAGGGTCTGCCCTTTTGAACTGTGCCTGGACATGAGCCTGTTCGCGGATGGGGTCATATGTGATTACAATTACCTGTTCGCCCCCCATGTGTACCTGCGCCGCTTCTTCGGGGACTCTTCCGAGGGCAATTACCTATTCTTGATCGATGAGGCCCACAATTTGTTGGAACGTGGGAGGGAAATGTACAGCGCCACCTTAGTGAAAGAGGATTTCCTGGAATTGAAGCGCCAGTTGTCCTCCTTGCAGCAGGAGGCGGATGCGGGCCCGCGCAAAGGCTCACGGAAAAAAGGGAAATCCCTCAAACTCAAAGACCCGCAGGCCGCCACGGGGACGTCTGGCGTAAGGAGCCTTTTGGTGCGGGAGCATCATGCGGAGCGCATCGTGCGCCAGCTGGAACGCTGTAATCGGGAATTTCTTTCCCTCAAGCGCAAATGTGAATCCTGCCTGGTCCTGGAGGAGGCGGATGGGTTGGTCCAGTCCCTGTCGTGGCTCCATACCGTCATAGATGATTACCTGGATGAGCAGGAGGAAGGAAAGCTGGAGATCCGGGACAGGATCTTGGACTTTTACTTTGAACTGAGGCATTTCCTGGACATTTATGAACTTGTGGATGAAAATTACGTGAAATACGCCCAGCTTCGCGAAGACGGCGCCTTTTTGGTGAAGCTGTTTTGCATGAACCCTGCCACGAACCTGAAGGAATGTATGAAGCGCGGGCGAAGCTCCATCCTTTTTTCCGCCACGTTTTTACCCATCCAGTATTATAAGGGGCTGCTGGGCGGGGAGAAAGAGGATTATGAGGTCTACGCGAAGTCCGTTTTCTCACCGGAGAAAAGGGCGATCTTGGTGGCTCGGGACGTGACCAGCAAATATACGCGCCGGACGGAGGAAGAATATTACAACATCGCCCATTATATCGATGAGATCGTGAAGAACCGCCACGGCAATTACATGGTGTTTTTCCCGTCCTATTCCTTTATGCGGACGGTGTATGAGATTTACCAGGATCGCTTCGCTTCCCCGGAAAAGGAGTGCCTCCTGCAAAGGGACGATATGGGGGAAGAGGAGCGGGAAGCCTTCTTAGGCTGCTTCCAGGAAGCGTCCCAGGACCGTATGCTGATCGGCTTCTGCGTCTTGGGAGGCATTTTCAGCGAAGGGATCGACCTGAAAAACGACCGCCTGATCGGCGTTGTCGTGGTGGGGACCGGCATTCCCCAGGTCTGCTATGAACGGGAGCTGCTTAAGGAGCATTTTAACCGTGACGACAAGGAAGGATTTGACTATGCCTATCGCTATCCCGGCATGAATAAAGTCCTGCAGGCGGCGGGACGCGTCATCCGTACGGCGCAGGACGTAGGGATCATCGCCCTGTTGGACGAGCGTTTCCTGCAGCCGGCCTACTTGAAGATGTTTCCCAGGGAGTGGGAATCTTTCGAGGCAGTGACCTTGGAGACGGTGTCAAAGCGTGTGGCGCGCTTCTGGGATTCCTGGCTGTGAGGGGACAGGATAGGGCTTGGCCCGGTCATTTTATTTAGATGGAGGAGTGAAACATATGTGGGCTTATGAAAGCGTTTTTTATCAAATTTATCCCTTGGGCTTCTGTGGGGCTCCTCTCGCCAACGATGGCGTCTTGTCCCACCGCATTTTGAAAGTGAAGGATTGGGTCCCGCACATGAAGCGTCTTGGCGTGGACGCGGTGTATTTTTCCCCTGTTTTCGAGTCTGACGCCCATGGCTATGATACCCGGGATTACCGCAAAATCGACGTGCGCCTGGGAACGAACGAGGATTTTAAGGAGGTATGCCGCTTCCTGCATGAAAACGGCATCCGCGTCGTCTTAGACGGCGTGTTCAACCATGTGGGCAGGGGGTTTTTGCCGTTCCAGGATGTGTTGCGCAACAGGCAGGGCTCCCCTTACGTGGACTGGTTCTATCGCATCGACTTCGGGGGCGATTCCCCTTATCATGACGGTTTGTGGTATGAAGGCTGGGAAGGGCATTACAGCCTGGTGAAGCTGAACCTGCAAAATGATGCTGTGGTGGGGCACCTTTTGGAAAGCGTCCGTTACTGGGTGGAGGAATTTGGCATAGACGGGCTGCGCCTGGATGTGGCTTATAGCCTGGACGAGGGATTTTTGTGCCGGCTTCGGGAGTTCACCCGTTCCTTAAAGGAAGATTTCTTCCTGCTGGGGGAAATGCTGCATGGGGACTATAACCGCCTCGTGAACGACAGGATGCTCCATTCCGTAACGAATTACGAATGCTATAAGGGCTTATACAGCAGCCTAAACAGCATGAACCTGTTTGAGATCGTCCATTCCCTGCTCAGACAGTTCGGACCGGAGAACTGGACTTTATACAAAGGCAAGCATCTGCTTACTTTCGTGGATAACCATGATGTGACCAGGGTCGCCAGCATCTTGTCCAATCCCAGCCATCTGCCCCTGATCTATGCCATGGCTTTCGGCATGCCCGGCATCCCCTGCATTTATTATGGAAGCGAATGGGGTGCGAAAGGGCAGAAGTCCCAGGGGGATCCGGCGCTGCGTCCATGCTTTGACGCGCCCCAGTGGACGGGGCTGTGCGATTGGATCGCGGGCCTGGCACGGGTGAAGCGCGCTTCGAGCGCCCTGAACGAGGGGGCGTTTACATCCCTCCATCTTACCAACAGGCAGTGCGTGTTCGAGCGAAGGTCGGACCAGGAAAGGATCCTGGTCGCTGTCAACGCGGACGCTGCCCCTTACTATGCCCATTTTGACGCGCGCTGCAGCCGTGGGGTGGACTTGCTTAGCGGCCAGGAGCAAGATTTTGCGGGAGGGGCCCTGCTTGAGCCTTACCGCGCTTATTATTGGAAGACGCTGGCGTAAGAGGGTAAGCGGCGGCAAGAAGGTAAGCGGCGGTAAGAAGGTAAGCGGCGGCAAGCTTTGGGAAGAGTTCGGATTCTGTTTCGTTTTTTTTAAGAATTTCACCAGTAGGATGTTAAGAATCGGTTGTTATACTGGGAAAACATAAGGAGGAGTTTGTCCTATGAAGTATATCACGTTTGCAGTTCCCTGCTACCAGTCCCAGGATTATCTGTCCCGC
>CANPWC010000142.1 GCA_947581905.1 uncultured Acetatifactor sp. | reverse complement strand
GACATCACGTCGCCGTCATAGTTCTTACAAGCCCAGATAAAGCCTCCCTCGGAACGGATGACGCGGGCGACCGCGTCGTCGATCAGCGTATAGAAATATGTAATGCCAAGCCTTTCGAACTTTTCCTGATACTCTTTCTCATATATTTCCTGGAAAATATCCTTGAAGGTATGGTCATATTGCTTGGAAATGGTGTCCTTGGTGGCAAACCACAGATCCTGCCTGGTATCCACGGCATAGTTGAAACATGCCCGGGCAAAGCTGGAAATGGACTTTTCCGTGTTATGGATGCCCTGCAGGATGCCCGGCCCATCGAACTTTTGGATGACTTTCTCCATCTTGGAGCCGTCCGCGGCCTCAAACACCAGCTTCGCCACGCCGGGACCGGGGACCTTGATCTCCACGTTTTTATAGACATCCCCATAGGCATGGCGGGCGATGGTGATGGGTTTGGTCCAGTTGCCCACATAAGGCACGATGCCCTTGACCAAGATCGGCGCACGGAACACCGTGCCGTCCAGGATCGCGCGGATGGTCCCGTTCGGGCTCTTCCACATCTCTTTAAGCCCATATTCCGCCACCCTGGCGGCATTGGGCGTAATGGTCGCGCACTTGACCGCCACCCCGTATTTCAACGTGGCATTGGCGGCGTCCACCGTCACCTGGTCGTCCGTTTCATCACGGCGCTTAAGCCCCAGGTCATAATACTCCGTCTTTAAATCGATATAAGGCAGCAAAAGCTCCTCTTTGATCATCTGCCAGAGGACCCTTGTCATTTCATCCCCATCCATCTCTACCAAAGGGGTCGTCATCTTGATCTTTTCCATCTCTACCTCCTAGTTTTCCTCCTTGTCTTCTTTTTTGGCATAAGCCTCATGGAGCCCGTTCTTCACCATGTTCTCATAAGCGTTGATGATATGGCGGTTGGCAAGCTTCTGGGCCAGGTCCCCGTCCCCAGACTTGATCGCCTCCAAGATCTGGCTGTGCTCCTCATTGGACTTCGGACCCCTGTTGGCATTGGAAAGGGTCTTCCTGCGCACCCTGGCCACATACTGGTGGAAATCCTTGAGCTGGTGCTCCAAAATCTTGCTGTCGCAGGCCTCATACAAAATCTCATGGAAACGTCCGTCCAGCTCGGCGAGCTGCTCCAAATGCCCCTTCTCGGCATGGAACCTGGCTAGATAGACGTTCTCTTCCATCTCTTCCATCTGCTCTTTCGTGATATTGGCGGTGGCCCACTTGGCACAGAGCCCTTCTAAAAGGGAGCGGATCATATAAATATCCTTCACATCCTTTTCCGTGATGCCCGTGACATAAGCGCCCCGATTGGGGATGATCTGGATCAAGCCCTCCAGTTCCAACTGGCGTAAGGCCTCCCGTACCGGCGTCCTGCTGACGCCCATCTCCTCACTGATGGAGACTTCTCGAAGCTCCTCCATTTCCTGGTATTTCCCGCTTAGGATGTCCTCACGAAGCTTATGGAACACCCTGCCCCGCAGGGAATATTGGTCCGTTACTTCCTGTTTTACGTTGTAATTACCCATTTCTCCCTCCAAAACGATTGCGGCGCCCATCTTTTAACCGGCTGCAGCGCCTAAACTCGGCGAATGCCGCTTGGCCCATCAGCCCTAGGCGGCGGTCCCGACCTGCCGCAGGCCTAACCCCGCATAATGCCGCTCATCCTTTCATTCCCCGATCGTGACTCCCAGCCGGTCGCAAGTCTCCGACAGGCGCGCCAGGATCTCCTCATCCGTCAACACGGTCACGCGGCCCTGGGCATATTCCTCATCCACCCACTTCTTAAGCTCCTTTACCACCTGGGAATTCTTGTCCAACTGCGAAGCGCCATGAAGCTTGAAATAGGTGTTGATCCAATGGGCGATCCCAGCCAGGCCCGACGTATTGGAGATGGCGCACAACACCGGACGGTTCAGGAATTTCTCCGTGTCGAAGATATTGTAAATCTCCTCATTTTTCAGCAAACCGTCCGCATGGATGCCCGCCCTGGTCACATTGAAGTTCTTGCCCACGAAAGGCGTGCGGGGCGGAATCTCATAGCCGATCTCTTTCTCATAATATTCGGCCAGTTCGGTGATCACCCTGGTATCCATGCCGTCCAGCGTCCCTTTTAACTGCGCGTACTCGAAGACCATCGCCTCCAAAGGCGTGTTCCCCGTGCGCTCCCCGATGCCGAACAGGGACGTGTTGACGCCGGAGCAGCCATAAAGCCAGGCCGTGGTGGAATTGGACACCGCCTTATAGAAATCGTTATGCCCATGCCATTCCAGCAATTCGTGGGGCACGCCCGCGTGGGTATGCAGCGCGTATACGATCCCCTGCACGCTCCTGGGGATGACCGCGCCGGGATAATTGACGCCATAGCCCATGGTGTCACAGGCCCGGATCTTGATGGGGATCTTGTACTCTTCCATTAATTTCATCAGTTCCATGCAAAACGGGACCACATAACCATAGATGTCGGCCCGGGTGATGTCTTCCAAATGGCACCTGGGGCTGATGCCCTCCTCCAGGCAGTCGCGGATGACGCTGATATAATGGTCCATCGCCTGCCGCCTCGTCATTTTCAGCTTCAGGAAAATATGATAATCCGAACAGCTTACCAGGATGCCCGTCTCTTTCATGCCGATTTCCTTGACCAGCTTGAAATCCTCCTTGCTGGCGCGGATCCAGCTCGTCACCTCCGGGAACTGGTAGCCTCTTTCCATACATTGGTAAACGGCGTCCCGATCCTTCTTGCTGTAAAGGAAAAATTCGCAGGCGCGGATCATGCCGTTCGGCCCGCCCAGGCGATGCAGGTAGTCATAGATGTCCACGATCTGCTTCGTCGTATAAGGCGCCCTGGACTGCTGCCCGTCACGGAACGTGGTATCCGTGATCCAGATGTTCTTCGGCATATTGTGGGGCACCGTCCTGTCATTGAACGGGATCTTGGGAATCTCAGAATATGGGAACATGTTGCGGAATACGTTGGGCTTCTCCACATCATCCAGGATGTACATGTGCTCTTCTATTTCCAACAGGTTGTTCTTATGGTTCATCGTGACCGGCCGGTTCGCAAAAGCAATCTCTTCTCTCATGGGTCTTCCTCCATTCCATTTGCTCTATGCTTTCACACCGTATCATTGTATACAACCGTACACCTTGTGTCAATAGTTTTTTCGCATTCTTTCCCGGCGACTTTCCTATTCCTTCCAAGAGGCTTCCTTATCCTTTACGCAAGGCCCGGGCGCTCCCCGTCCTTGCTGCCATGCCCTGTTCCTGTGCCCTGCTCCCGTGCCCTGTCCCTGTCCCTGTCCCTGTACCCTGTTCCCTTGCCCCTGTTCCCGGTCCCGGTCCTGTATCCCTGTTCCCGTGCCACTGTTCTCGTACTCTGTTCCCATGCCCTTGTTCCCCTGCCCTGTCCCCGTGCCCTGTTCAATCCTCCAGGAGCTTGGCTACGTTGACCATGCCCCAGCCCTGTTTGTTCCAGGGCTCCCCCAGGTCGGTGGCGGTATAAGTAAGGCGGCGTTTGGCGGCTTCAGGGTCCAGCCCGGGATGCTTCTGCAGCAAAAGCGCCAGCGCCCCGGAGACGATGGAGGTCGCCATGGAGGTGCCGCTCTTTAAGGTATACGGATGGTAAAGATGGTTATAACGCCTTTGAAAAAACGCGTTGCAGGAGACGATGTCCGTCCCGGGCGCGACGATGTCCGGCTTTCGGTACGGGGCCGCAAAGGGGCCCCTGCCGGAATACGCGTCACAGCTATGGGGGCTTCCCTTGCTGTAGACCCCATCATGGCAGCCCACCGTGATGACTTTTTCACTGCCTCCTACCGAAGAAATGGAGTTATCCGCGGGACCCTTGTTGCCGGCGGCACAGACCACGACGATGCCGTTGTCCCATAAGCGCTCGACCATCTCCTTAAGCGCCTGCTCCTTGTCCGGGTCGTTCAGGCTGCCGATGCCGACCGACAGGTTCAGGATACGGATCTGGTACCGGGACTGGTTTTCCAAGATCCACTCCATCCCTTCCAACATCTGCTGCGTCATGCCGTCGCCATTCTCATCCAGGACCTTTCCCATCACCAACCTGCCAGACGGGGCCAACCCGGAGAACTTGCCCCCGGAAGAAGCGCCGCTTCCGCAAATGATCCCGCAAATATGGGTCCCATGCCCGTTATTGTCATAAATCAGGTTCCTTTGACTGACAAAGTCATGGAAATCCATCGTCTTGCCCTGCAGGTCCGGATGCCTGGCAAGCCCCGTATCCAGGACGCCCACCGTCACCGGTCTGCCCATCCAGTCCTCCCAATGCTCCCAATTCGCGCCGATCTGCTCCTTTACCCGCTGCATTCGGCCATCACCTCTCCACCGATAAGCGTCGTCACGCCATACCCAGTTGTCCAAATCCTACTTTTCCGCCGCTAATCCTGTTAATCTATCATATGCGGCTTATGGGGCGCGGGTTCATCGGCATCTTTTCCCGTAACCTGGGAAGCCTAGCGCTTCAGGCGGCGCAGGCGAATCCCAGCTAACATTGACCGCCAACATTGACTGTCAACTTTGACTGCCAACATTAACTGTCAACATTGACTGTCAACATTGACATGCTGTCACGCATACAATAAACCATAAACAAAACCTGGAGGCAATCGACATGAGTGATTTGACTGCTGCGAACTGCGGCTGCAACAACTCCTGTACCAACAGCTGCGGCAATGGCTGCGGCAACACGAACGGGCTCTTTGGAGGCAACTGCATCTGGCTGCTCCTTCTGCTCTCTTTCTTCGGCGGCAATGGGAACGGTACCAGCCTGCTTAGCAACAACGGCTGCGGTAACGGAGATAATAGCTGCTGCGAGTGGATCATCTGGCTGCTCATCCTTTCCAACCTTTGCGGCTGCGGCAACAACAATTCCGGCAACAGCTGCGGTTGTGGCTGCAACTGACCAGAATAAGCGACCGTCCTTACGCCTCATGGGAGCAGACGCCATATCGGCGCCTGCTCCCGGGCGCTTTTCAAATGATCGGGGCTGCCATGCCCCAAAGCTTCCCGGGCAGGTTGTTCTTCCAATACAAGAAACGCCATCTTTCGCCTGGACGGATGGAGGACTTGTTCTAATGCGGCATGGTTCCACATAGGATATCAGTAAAGCATCTTCTGGAATTGCTCCGACATACGGGAGGAAGCTATGGAACAGCACGGACAAGATCGGGTGGAAGCATTCGACGCACGCTTCACGGATAATGGGATCCGAAAGCTGAAAGTCATCTTGCCCTATTTCCCGCCAGCCTCCCAAAGGTTCCTCGCCATCTTCATCAAATTGCAGGAACTAAAACATGCCGCAGCGACTCAGGCGGCAGGGGACGCCTCCCCCGCGGAGGATTTTGATTTTGACCGGCTCTGCCTGGATATGCTCCCATATTGCACGAAAGAAGAAAAGCAGCGCCTATTTTCCATCCAAAACCTCCTTAGATCCATGGGCCAATACAGGCAAATGATGGAAATGATGGAGTTCCTGAAAGACCTGTTCCCGAAAGAGGGACCTGACGGCGATGAAGCCATAAAAGAGGGAGATGGGGAGGACGTTTCGGGGCTTTTGTCCGGACTGATGGGCATGGAAGATGCCGGGATCGGGCAAATGGCTGACCTGATGCAGGCCATGGCGTCTTTATGGGGCGGCACGCCTCCCCCAAACCCAACAGAATGAACATGAAAGGACCCTGTACATGGAAGAAAAGAACACTCGTCCAGCCTGGATGGAAGATGAACTGGTCCGTTCCATCGCCCCCGCCAAGCTGGATTTTTTAAACAAGCTATTTATAGAAGGACATGGGCGGAACCGGAAAGAAATGCTTTCCTATCTGGCGGAAGCAGCCAGGAGGGCAAGAAAAGACGGGCTTTCCTTTACGCCGCAGGAAATGAATGACGCGATCCGCGCCATCCGCAAACATAGCACGCAGGAAGAATTACATAAGATCGACCAGATCCTGGCCAGGCAAAATAATAAAAAGGGTTAAAAAGGCGCGGCCGCATGATTCCACACGGCCGCGCTTCTTCTGTTTTACCA
>CANPWC010000141.1 GCA_947581905.1 uncultured Acetatifactor sp. | reverse complement strand
GCGTGATGGGCAAGAAGCGCGACATCAAATATCATTTGACGCAGGAATCCCTTAAGGAGCTTTCCGCGCTGCAGAGAAAGATCGTGGAAAACAGTTGGCAATATGTGAAGCCGGGCGGCGTCCTGCTTTACAGCACTTGTACCATCCGCAGGCAGGAGAATGAGGATATGTGCCGTTACCTTTGTGAGACATACCCATTCGTTTTGGAAAGCATGGAAAGCTTCCTGCCGCCTCCTTTGGGGGAACGGTCTAAGGAGGGGATGATCAAGCTTTTGCCCGGAAAGGATGACTGCGACGGCTTCTTCTTTGCCAGGCTGCGCAGGGTTATGGCATAGGCGTGGGCTTTCCCGGAAAGGAATGGCAGGAACAGGAAATGGAGACAGGCAAGTTACGGGACATAAAGTCCCTTACCCTTAAGGAGCTTTGCGGTCAATTAGAGGAGCGGGGGCAAAAAGGGTATCGTGCGGCGCAGATTTATGAATGGATGCACAGGAAGCTCGCGCGGGGCTTTGGCGAGATGACCAACCTCCCTTTGTCCCTGCGGGAGGATTTGGGCGTATGGTACGATTATACCGCCCTGGAACCTGTGCGTGTGCAGGAATCCAAGATAGACGGGACGAAGAAATACCTGTTCGCCCTTTCGGATGGGAACCTGGTGGAAAGCGTCTGGATGAAATACCGGCATGGCAATTCCGTGTGCATCTCTTCCCAGGTGGGCTGCCGCATGGGCTGCACGTTTTGCGCTTCTACCTTGGGCGGCCTTAAGAGGGGGCTTACGCCGGCGGAGATGCTGGACCAGGTCTATGCCATCACGCGCCTGACGGGGGAACGGGTGTCCAACGTGGTGGTCATGGGGACGGGGGAACCCTTGGACAACTATGACAACCTGCTTCGTTTTATCGAGCTTTTGACCAATGAGGACGGGCTTCGGATCAGCCAGCGCAATGTGACGGTATCCACCTGCGGGCTCGTGCCCCAGATGAAGCGGCTGGCGGACGAGGGGCCAAAGATCACCCTGGCCCTGTCCTTGCATGCCACGACGGACCAGAAGCGCCAGTCCCTGATGCCGATCGCGAGGAAATATTCCATCCGGGAATTGACGGAGGCGTGCGCCTATTATTTTCAGAAGACAGGCAGGCGCATCACCCTGGAATACAGCCTGGTCGGCGGCGTGAACGACACGCCCTAGGACGCGAAAGAGCTGTCCAACCTGGCGGGAAGGCTTGGCTGCCACGTCAACCTGATCCCGGTGAACCCGATCAAGGAGCGGGATTATGTCCAATCCGACCCGTCAAGGATCCGGGCCTTTAAAATTACGCTTGAAAAAAATCAGATAAATGTTACTATAAGAAGAGAGATGGGAAGAGATATCGATGGCGCATGCGGGCAGCTGCGTCGCCGTCATATGGAGGGAGGGCAAGATGCTTAAAGCGTTTTCCATAACAGATATCGGAAAGAAAAGGAGCATGAACCAGGATTATGTCTATGCTTCGGCGGACAAGGTCGGGAAGCTGCCTAACCTGTTCATCGTCGCGGACGGCATGGGGGGACATAACGCTGGGGAGTATGCTTCCCGTTACACCGTGGAGACGATGATCCAGGAGATTGAAAAGGATGAGGATGCGGATCCTGTCAACGTGATCGGCAAGGCGATCGAGAAAGCCAACAGCTGCGTCAGGCAGAGGGCGGGGGAGGACCGTTCCCTGTCGGGCATGGGCACTACGGTGGTCGCGGCGACCTGCGTGGACGGGACCTTGATCGTGGCAAACGTGGGGGACAGCAGGCTTTATGTGGTCGACGACAAGATCCGCCAGATCACAAGGGACCATTCCCTGGTGGAAGAGATGGTCCGGCTGGGCGGGCTTGACAGGGAAGCGGCTAGGAACCACCCGGACAAGAACATCATCACGAGGGCGGTAGGCGCTGACGATTCCGTGGAGACGGACTTTTTCTTCGTGGAGCTGACAGGCGTAGAAACCATCCTTTTATGCTCCGATGGGCTGACGAACATGTTGGAGGACCAGGAGATCCTTAAAATTGTAAGCCAGGATCAGACGTTGGAGGAGAAAGCGGCAAAGCTGGTGGATGCCGCGAATGGAAACGGCGGCAGGGACAATATATCGGTCATCCTGGTGAAGCCTTAATGTCAGTTATTTCGTCATGGATGGGAGAAGCAATATGGTCAAAATAGGCATGATAATAGGGGACCGTTATGAGATCCTGGAGAAGATCGGGACCGGCGGGATGTCCGACGTATATAAGGCAAGATGCCACAAGCTGAACCGCTATGTGGCGATCAAGGTCCTGAAGCAGGAGTTCAGCGAGAACGCCAATTTCGTTTCCAAATTCCGCGTGGAAGCCCAGGCCGCGGCCGGGCTGATGCACCCGAACATCGTCAACGTATATGATGTAGGGGAAGAGAACGGGATTTATTATATCGTCATGGAATTAGTGGAGGGCATCACCCTCAAGAAGTATATTGAAAAAAAGGCCAGGCTGTCTTATAAGGAGGCGGTGAGCATCGCCATCCAGGTCAGCATGGGGATTGAAGCCGCCCATAAGAACCACATCATCCATCGGGACATCAAGCCTCAGAACATCATGATCTCCAAGGATGGCAAGGTGAAGGTGACGGATTTCGGCATCGCCAAGGCGGCGACCAGCAATACCATCACCTCCAATGTGATGGGGTCCGTGCATTATACCTCCCCGGAACAGGCCAGGGGAGGCTATAGCGACGCGAAAAGCGACATTTATTCCCTGGGCATCACTTTGTTCGAGATGTTGACCGGGCGCGTCCCGTTCAACGGGGAGACAACGGTGGCCATAGCCATCAAGCATATCCAGGAGGAAATGCCCTCGCCTAAGGAGTATGTGCCGGAAGTCCCCTACAGCGTGGAGCAGATCGTCTTAAAATGCTGCCAGAAGTCGCCTGACCGCAGGTACCAGAACATGGGCGAGCTGATCGTAGACCTGAAGCAGTCGCTCATTGACCCGGAGGGGGACTTCGTCACGCAGGCTGGCTACCTGGGCGCCGGGACCCGCGGCATGTCCGACCAGGAAGTAGAACAGGTGAAGCGCGCTTCGAGGCAGCAGGAGAAGCATTACGGCGCACAGGAGGAAATGATGCGCCTTAGGCGGGATGAGCCGGATTATGTGCAGGAAGAGGACGAGCCTGACGAGGGGGAGGATTACGACTACAACCCCAAGCTGGAGCGCGTGACCACGATCCTTGCCATCCTGGCGGGCATCGCCATCTGCGGCATCATCATTTATTTCCTGGTCCGGGTGTTCGATGTGTTCGGCAATGACGCGACGCACCAGTCCCCCGGCAGCCATATCCTGGCGGAGGAGGATGAAACGCCGACCTCCGGGCAGGATGAGGACGACTCCCAGAAGGAGGAGGATCCAGGCGTCCAAAACAAGGCTGAAATGACGACCGTCCCTTATGTCATCGGCTGGACCGAGGGGGACGCGATCGCCGCGGTGAGGGCGGCCGGACTGTTCTATGATGTGGAGCAGGTGGAAAATGAGGAATACGAGGAAGGGATCGTCTTTGAAACGGATCTGGCGGAGGGGACCGAAGTAGAGAAGGGGACGATCTTGAAGCTGTCGGTAAGTTCCGGCGCAGGGCAGATCGAAGTGCCGGAGACAGCCGGGAAGACCTATGAGGATGCCAAGACCACGCTGGAGGAGAAAGGCTTCGTGGTGAAGCGGGAAGAGGTCGCCAGCGACGCCATCGCCAGCGGGCTTGTGGTCTCCCAGGCCCCCCAGGGCGGGACGATGCTTGAGAAAGGCAGCGAAGTCGTGGTGAACGTGAGCATCGGCTCTTCGGAGGGCAAGGTACGGGTGCCCAACGTGATCGGCATGACTTATGAGGACGCCAAGAAGGCTTTGGAAGATTCCGGCTTCGTCGTGGCTACCGTTTATGAGGTCAACAATTCCCAGATCGCCAAGGGCTTGGTTTGTTACCAGAGTTATTCCCAGGGCTCCTATATCGCCCCCAATTCGTTCTTTGAGCTGCATGTCAGCTTAGGGCCGGGCAGCTATGGCTACAGCGGCAATATTGAAGCGCCCTCTTACCTGGAAGCGGCGGATTATGTGGCCGGACAGGAGGTCCGGATCGTGATCAAGGCAAGCAATGGGCAGGAACTTTACAACCATACGACCAGCAGCTTCCCCCAGGCGGTGGAGTTCCACGGGATACCGGCGGAATCCGGGACCGTCACCTTGTCCTATACCGTGACGCTGCAGGATGGGACGACGCAGGATAAGTCGTTTGAAAGACAGATTACCTTTGTGGAAGAATAGAGGGGTCTTCGGAGGCGGGAATGCAGGGTAAGATCGTGAAAGGAGTGGCCGGCTCCTATGAGGTCCATGTGCCCGGGATCGGAAAATACGAATGTAAGGCGCGGGGCATTTTTCGGAAAGACCAGAAGAAGCCCCTGGTGGGCGATGACGTGTTGCTGGAGGAATTGGCGGAAGAGGGAAAGGGCGTGATCACCGAGATCCTGGGGCGCAAGAGCGAGCTGCTCCGTCCCGCCGTGGCGAATGTGGACCAGGCTCTGGTCATCTTTTCGGTGAAGAAGCCACAGCCCAATTTAAACCTGTTGGACCGGTTCCTGGTCATGATGGGGCAGCAGGGGCTTCCTTGCCTCATTTGTTTTAACAAAGAGGATTTGGATGAATCAGGAGAGGGGCAGGAATACCGTAAGGTTTATGAAGCCTGCGGTTATCGGGTGCTGATGGCGAGCGCCCGCCGAAAGGACGGCATCCGGGAACTTTCACAGGCCCTGGAGGGCAAGACCACGACGGTGGCCGGGCCCAGCGGGGTGGGGAAATCATCCCTGGTCAACTGCCTGCAGTCGGGCACGGTCATGGAGACCGGGGACATCAGCCATAAGATCGAGAGGGGCAAGCATACGACCAGGCACACGGAATTGATCTCCATCGGCGGGGATTCTTATATCCTGGATACGCCGGGGTTTGGCTCCCTTGACCTGTTCGACCTGGAGAAAGAGGACCTGGAGGGTTATTACCCGGAGTTTTCCCCGTATCGCGGCAAATGCCGTTTCGCGGGCTGCTCCCATATGGCGGAACCGGACTGCGCGGTCAAGGAGGCCCTTAAGGAGGGCAAGGTAAGCAGGCTCCGCTATGAGAATTACTGCTTGCTTTACGAGGAACTGAAAAAGAGGAAAAAGTATTAACCATAAGGACGGGTTTCAAGGAGGAAACAGAAGAGATCATGAAATTAGGCATCGTCGGATTACCCAATGTAGGGAAGAGCACCCTTTTTAATTCATTGACCAAGGCGGGCGCGGAAGCCGCCAATTATCCTTTCTGCACGATCGATCCGAACATCGGCATCGTGGCCGTGCCGGACGAGCGCCTGAAGCTGTTGGGCGACATGTATCATTCCAGGAAGGTGACCCCGGCGGTGGTGGAGTTCGTGGATATCGCCGGCTTAGTCAAGGGGGCGTCCAAGGGGGAAGGCTTAGGGAACCAGTTTTTGAGCAATATCCGGGAGGTGGACGCCATCGTCCATGTGGTGCGCTGCTTTGAGGATCCCAACGTCATCCATGTGGATGGGAGCGTGAATCCCATGCGGGATATCGAAACCATCAATTTCGAGCTGATCTTTTCCGACTTGGAGATCCTGGAGCGGCGTTATGCCAAGGTTTCCAAGGGTGCCAGGATGGATAAGTCCCTGGGAAAGGAATTAGAGCTGCTTGACCGCCTTAAGGAGCACCTGGAGGGCGGCAGGATGGCGAAAACCCTTAAAGTGGACGACGAGGACCAGGCAGAGCTCCTTAAGTCTTACAACCTGCTTACGGATAAGCCGGTGATTTATGCAGCCAATGTGTCTGAGGACGACCTGGCGGACGACGGGGCGTCGAATGCCGGCGTCTGCGCCATCCGGGAAGCCGCGGCCAAGGAGGACAGCGAGGTGTTCGTGATCTGCGCCCAGATCGAGCAGGAAATCGCGGAGCTTGAGGAAGATGAGAAGGCGATGTTCCTGGAGGACTTGGGGCTGAAAGAGTCCGGGCTGGAGAAGCTGATCAAGGCAAGCTACCGCCTGTTGGGGCTGATG
>CANPWC010000140.1 GCA_947581905.1 uncultured Acetatifactor sp. | reverse complement strand
CGGCAGCCGTCTGGGCCGCAGAATCCCACGATCCTGGAGCGTCTGGCGGACCACGCCAGAGAGCGGGTGGAATGGGCGAAAGCGAAGCTGCCCCTGATGGAAGCGCGTTCCCTCGCCTTTGACCTGCCCCGCGGCCTCTTTTCCTTTGAAGAAGCCTTAAAGCGCCCGGGGCTGTCGTTTATCTGCGAGTGCAAGAAGGCGTCTCCCTCCAAGGGGCTGATCGCGGCCAATTTCCCCTATGTGGAGATTGCCAGGGAATATGAGGAAGCGGGGGCGGACTGCATCTCCGTGCTGACCGAGCCGAAGTGGTTTTTGGGAAGCGACGCGTATTTAAAGGAAATCGCCGCGGCGGTGTCGATTCCCTGCCTGCGCAAGGATTTCACGGTGGATGAGTATATGATTTATGAGGCGAAGATGTTGGGAGCCTCCGCCGTCCTTTTGATCTGCTCCCTGTTAAGCCAGGGGCAGCTGGAAGAGTACCTGTCCATCTGTGACGAGTTAGGGCTATCCGCATTGACGGAAGCCCACGACGAGGCGCAGGTACAGATGGCGGTCCGCGCCGGCGCCAGGATCATCGGGGTCAACAACCGCAATTTGAAGGATTTTACCGTAGACGTGTCCAACAGCCGCAGGATGCGCAGGCTGATCCCGCCTTCGGTCCTGTTCGTATCCGAAAGCGGCGTGTGGGACGCATCTGACGTGGAGGCGCTTCGCGGCATCGGGGCGGATGCCGTGTTGATCGGCGAGACGTTGATGCGTGCTAAGGACAAACGTTCTATGCTCAGACAGTTACGAGGTGTGGTATGACGAAGATCAAGTTATGCGGATTGTCCCGCCCCTGCGATATCGAGGCGGCCAATCGGCTTTTGCCGGATTATGTGGGCTTCATCTTTGCCTCGCGATTCCGGCGCTATGTCCCGCCTGCGACGGCGGAGGGGCTGAAGAAGCTTTTGGATCTGCGGATCCAGGCGGTAGGCGTGTTCGTGGATGAAAAGCCCCAGGTGGTCGCCGATCTGTTGAACGGCGGATTGATCGACAGGGCGCAGCTCCACGGCAAAGAGGACGAAGAGTATCTCTGCGTCCTGCGCTCGCTTACGGACCGTCCCTTCATAAAAGCGTTCTCCATCCGCACGCGATCGGACTTAAGCCAGGCCGCCCGGTGCAGCGCGGATGAAATCCTCCTGGACGCGGGGACCGGCACGGGACGCAGATTTGACTGGGAACTGTTACAAGGCTTTGAAAGGGATTATATCCTCGCGGGCGGGCTGGACGCGGACAATGTGTCCGAAGCCATTGCCCGGTTGGACCCCTATGGCGTGGATTGCAGCTCCGGAATTGAGACGGACGGGGTGAAGGATCCAGATAAAATGGCGGCGTTTGTCGCAGCCGTAAGAAAGGAAGGAAAAAGATGACGAATCCTAACGGACGCTTCGGCATCCACGGCGGCCAGTACATTCCGGAGACGCTGATGAACGCGGTGATCGAGCTGGAAGAGGCATATCAATCTTATAAAGACGACCCGGAGTTCAACCGCGAGTTAAATAAGCTGTTGAACGAATATGCGGGCAGGCCCTCGCGCCTGTATTTTGCGGAGAAAATGACCAAAGACCTGGGCGGGGCGAAGATTTACCTGAAACGGGAAGACCTAAACCACACAGGGGCGCATAAGATCAACAATGTGCTGGGCCAGGCCCTGCTTGCCGGTAAAATGGGCAAGACGCGCCTGATCGCCGAGACGGGCGCAGGGCAGCACGGGGTGGCGACCGCTACGGCGGCGGCCCTCATGGGGATGGAATGCGTGGTGTTCATGGGGGAGAAAGATATGGAACGCCAGGCGCTCAATGTCTATCGGATGCGTTTGCTGGGCGCCAAGGTCGTCCCGGTGAAAACGGGGACGGCTACGCTTAAGGACGCCGTATCGGAGGCCATGAGGGAGTGGACGTCTAGGATCGCCGACACCCATTACTGCTTAGGCTCGGTCATGGGGCCGCACCCGTTTCCCACGATCGTGCGGGATTTCCAGGCGGTGATCTCCAAAGAGGTTAAGCAACAGCTTATGGAAAAGGAAGGGAGGCTTCCGGACGCGGTCATAGCCTGTGTGGGAGGCGGCTCCAACGCCATAGGCAGTTTCTATCATTTCATCCCGGATAAGGGCGTGCGCCTGATCGGCTGTGAGGCGGCAGGCAGGGGCATCGACACGTTTGAGACCGCCGCGACGATCAATACCGGGCGGCTGGGCATCTTCCACGGCATGAAGTCCTACTTTTGCCAGGATGAATACGGGCAGATCGCCCCGGTCTATTCCATTTCCGCCGGCTTGGATTATCCCGGCATCGGCCCAGAGCATGCCTACCTCCATGACATCGGCAGGGCGGAGTATGTGCCCGTGACCGATGAGGAAGCCGTCTGCGCCTTTGAATATCTGGCTAAGACCGAAGGCATCATCCCGGCCATCGAGTCCGCCCATGCCGTCGCCCATGCGTGCAAGATCGCGCCCGATATGGATCGGGAAAGCATCATCGTGGTGACGATCTCCGGCAGGGGGGACAAAGACTGCGCGGCGATCGCGCGTTACAGAGGGGAGGATATCCATGAGTAAGATTTCGGCGGCTTTTGCAAACGGCAAAGCCTTTATCGCGTTCTTCACATGCGGCGACCCGGACTTAGAGACCACGGAGGCGGTGGTGCGCGCGGCAGTGGCAAACGGGGCGGACCTGATCGAGCTGGGCATCCCTTTTTCCGACCCTACGGCGGAAGGGCCCGTCATCCAGGGGGCGAACTTAAGGGCCCTGACCGGGGGGATCACTACGGACAAGGTCTTTGGCCTGGTCGGAAGGCTGCGCCGGGACCTGGAGGTTCCCCTGGTCTTTATGACTTATGCCAATGTGGTTTATTCCTACGGGACGGAACGGTTCCTGTCTTCCTGCCAAAGGCTGGGGGTTGACGGGCTGATCCTGCCGGATGTGCCTTATGAAGAGAAAGAAGATTTCCTGCCGGCCTGCCATAAGTACGGCGTGGACCTGGTTTCCCTGGTGGCGCCCACGTCAAGCCAGCGCATTGCTAAGATCGCCCGGGAAGCGGAAGGGTTCCTCTACATTGTTTCCAGCCTGGGCGTGACCGGCATGCGCAGCAAGATCAATACGGACTTGGGCTCCATCGTCCGCGCGGTCCGTAAGGAAGCCTCCGTCCCCTGCGCCATCGGCTTCGGCATCTCCACGCCCTCTCAGGCCGCCGAAATGTCGTCCCTTGCCGACGGGGTCATCGTGGGTTCCGCCATCGTAAAATTGGTGGAGCGATATGGAAAGGAGGCCGCCCCTTATGTGGGGGAATATGTGAAGTCCATGAAGGAGGCCACTTGCACATTTTCCCAGCCTGTGATAAAGTTGGATTAGGGCTTTGACACTGCCAAATATGACGTGGAGGTAATTCAAATGAAAAACTTAAAGAAAAGTGCAAGCAACCTTATCATCTGCATCTTGGAGATCCTGGTGGGAATCCTATTGCTAATCGATCCCGTCCGTTTTACGGAGAGCATCATCATCACCGTAGGCGTCGTCTTGATCGTCATTGGCGTGTTTTACGTGTTACGTTACCTCCATCAGGACATTGAGGTCGCGATCATCAGCCAGACGCTGGCCAAGGGGCTGGTCTCGATCGCGGCGGGCGCGTTCTGCACGTTCCAGGCGAACTGGTTCATCAATACTTTCCCGATGATCACCATGTTATATGGGGTCGTCGTCCTGATGTTCGGCCTGGTAAAGGTGCAATGGACGGCTGACATGCTTCGCATGAAGCTGGCGAAGTGGTATCTGCCCGCGGTGAGCGCGGTGATTTCCATCGTCTGCGGCGCGATCATCCTGTCCGACCCCTTTGTCTCTACCGAGATCCTTTGTATCTTCACCGGCGTCTCCTTGATCGTGGAAGCGGTGATGGATATTCTGGTGCTTTGCTTAGGCGGCCTGAAGGAAGCCATGGAGAAGAAAGAGGAGAAAAAGGAAGGGAAAAAGGAAGAGAAAAAGGAAGAAAAGAAATAACGCTGGCGGAACAAGATAAAGAAGGAACAAGATAAAGAAGGAACAGGAAATAAAGGAAGAATACGAAGACGAAGAAGCAAGCCATATAAGAAAAGCCCGGTCCCTGGCAGGAGCGCCTAGGGATCGGGCTTTTCGTTTTGCTTACCTTTACGCGACCAGAAAGAACTTAATCAAGAAGAGGGCGGAAATTACATAGGTCAGGATGGAAACTTCCTTCGCCTTGCCGGTGAACACCTTCATGACGGTGTAGATGATCAGGCCCAGGCCGATGCCATGTCCGATCGAGCCGGAGATGGGCATCGCGATCAGCATGACGGCTACGGGGACTACCTGGTTCATGTCAGAGAAGTTCACATTCTTAAGTCCGGACAGCATCAGCACGCCTACATAGATCAGCGCGGAAGAAGTGGCGGCGGCAGGAATGACGGCGGCTACCGGGGCGATGAACATGCAGGCTAAGAAGAGGAGGCCTGTCGTAAGCGCCGTAAGGCCTGTGCGTCCGCCGGCTTCCACGCCGGATGCGGATTCCACGAAGGTCGTGACGGTAGAGGTTCCGGTGACGGAGCCAGCCACGGTGCCCACCGCGTCGGCAAGCAGCGCTTCCTTCATCTGAGGCATCTTGCCGTCCTTGTCCAGCATGCCCGCGCGGGACGCGGTGCCGACCAGGGTGCCGATGGTATCGAACATGTCGATGATGCAGAAGGTGACGATCAAGGTGATCACGGTAAACCAGCCAATCTCAGCAAGCCCTGCGAAATTCAATTTGAAGAACGTGGTGTCCATCATGTCCTTGACAGGAGGCAGGAAAGACGCCTCGGCCAGGGAGGCGAAAGGATTGGTATTAAGGAAAATGGCTTGTCCGGCCCAGTTGACCACGGATGCCGCCAACATGCCGATGAGGACGCTGCCCTTGATCTTCTTATGGTCCAGTACCACGATGACAAACAGGCCGATGAACATGGTCACGACGGCCAGCACCATGGCGGGGTAGCCGCTGCCCATTTTCTTGCTGATCACGCTGGGGGTCAGCGCTCCGAAGAAATCGCGCATCACATACATTTGCTCGCCGGACTCGGAGAATACGCCGGCGTTGGAGCCGAAGCCGATATTCATCAACATTAAGCCGATGGCGGGAGCGATGCCGAGCCGGACGCCCAGGGGAATGGCTTCCACGATCTTCTCACGTACATTAAACAAGGAGAGGATGATGAAAAGGATGCCCTCCACGAGGATGATGCAAAGGGCTGTCTGATAGCTTTTCAGATAAGTCATGTTAGTGAGGGCCGCGATGTTGGTCACGACGACGGCGAAGAAGCTGTTGAGCCCCATGCCGGGAGCCATGGCGAAAGGCTTGTTGGCCACGAAAGCCATGACGAACATGCCGATGGCGGATGCGACGCAGGTCGCCATGAACACGCCGTTCCATAAATCCCTCCCCTCATTGCCGAAATCCGTCAATAGGTTGGGGTTTAAGGCGATGATGTAAGCCATGGTCATGAACGTGGTGAGCCCGGCTATGATCTCCGTGCGGACCGTCGTGCCATTCTCCTTGAGCTTAAAAAAATTTTCCATGAGAGTACCTCCTTTGGAATTAGGAAAAAGAAATGTTTTAGAACGGTAACAAAGGAATTATAACATTCCCTCCGTGCTTTTTCAAGCCGATTCGACGTAAAATCTTTATAGAAATTTAATAATCTTCATTTTTTTCTTAGATAAAAATGAAAACTACGCATTTCCCGCGGGGAAATCCTGTGTTATACTTAGAAAGGGCGTCCGGGCGGACGCCGCCGTGGCGTACGGGACGATCGGATGGAGGATGCAGCGGATGGGCGCATTTGTATCATTTGAGCATGTGAAAAAGGTTTATCGGACGGGAGAGGTGGAGATCACCGCCCTCCATGACGTGAATTTCGAGATCGAGCGCGGGGAGTTCTGCGTCATCGTCGGCGCGTCGGGAGCGGGCAAGACCACGATCTTAAACATCCTGGGCGGCATGGACACCCTGACCGAGGGGCATGTGTGGCTGGACGGGAAGGAGGTCTCCGCCTTTGACAGCCGAAAGCTGACGGCCTA
>CANPWC010000139.1 GCA_947581905.1 uncultured Acetatifactor sp. | reverse complement strand
TACCCTCTCCATGTTTAATTTACTTGGGGAGCCATAAACGTTAATTGATCATGAGCGTATGGATATTGGGATGCCCAATGTCTGTATGCTCCTTTTTTGTGGAGGTGACAAATATGTGGATAAGGGCTAGCCCTGCACTGGACGGCAACAAGACATCAATAGGCGACCGCCTGGAAAGAGAGGAGACAAATGGACAAGGTTAAGATAACGATCGTTGCCGTTGTATCGGCATTATCAAGCTGGCTGGGGATCCTGGCCATACCGGTATACCTGTTGCTCGCCTGTAACATCTTAGATTACATTACAGGGCTGATGGCGGCAAAATACCGGGCAGAAAAAGTAAGCAGCTACAAAAGCATCCGCGGGATCATCCGCAAGATCTGCATGTGGCTGCTGGTCATAGTGGGGTGCGTCCTGGATAGCGTGATCCAATACTCGATCAGCACTGTCGGGATCGACATCGCGCTGCCTTTTGTTGTATCGACCGTCGTAGCAGTATGGCTGGTCTTTAACGAGATCATAAGCATCCTGGAAAACATCATAGACATGGAGGTGCAGATGCCGCCATTTTTGATGCCGGTCGTCCAATACGCCAAAAAGCTGGTCGAGCAGAAAGCCGCAGGGGAAGCCGGACAGGACGCGGAAAAGAATGAGGAGGTGCATTAACATATGGATAAGGTTGTCATTGCTTTGGATGCCGGGCATGGAATGAACACGGCAGGGAAGAGGTGCCTTAAGAAGCTGGACCCCAACCAGACCCGGGAATGGTGGCTTAACGACCGGATCATGGACAAGGTGGAAGGGATCCTGGAAGCCAAGTATGACTGCATCGTGGTAAGGGTGGATGATACGACGGGCGTCGAGGACGTAAGCCTGGCGTCCAGGGTCAAGGCGGCAAACGGAGCCGTAGCCGTCGTATACATCTCCATGCACCACAACGCTGGGCTGAACGGCAAAAAAGGCGGCGGAACGGTGGTCTTTTATTATTCCTCCGCTAAGGAGAGGCAGGCACAGGCGCAGGCGCTGTATGACACGATCATCGCCCATACGGGGCTGGTCGGCAACAGGAGCAGCAAAGTCGTTAAGAAAGGCTACTACGTCATAAAGAACACCAAGATGCCAGCGTTTTTGGTAGAGAACGGCTTTATGGACAGCGTTGATGACGTTCCGGTCATCTTGAGCGAATCCCATGCCCAAAAGACGGCGGAAGCCGTCATCGAATTTTTGGAAAAGGAGTTCCATGTGAAAAAGAAGGCAGGGGTGGAAACGGCTGCCCCGAAGCAGCCTGCAGCCGCCCCTAAAACGAGGGCATATACGGTCCGTAAAGGGGACTCCTTGTGGCGCATCGCGACCTATGAGCTTGGGAGCGGGAGCCGGTACAAGGAGATCATGGAGCTTTCCGGCATCACCAGCACGAGCATCCGTGTAGGGCAGGTCCTTACCATCCCTGCGACCTGACACATGGCCGCCGTCGCCGCTACCGCATAACGATAGGATATAACGCAATCCGTTATAAAATAACATTTGGCACATGGATGCGCCGGGAAGTGTTATTTTGTAGCGGAAGGAGCGACGATGTATGATAAGGATTTTACTGTCTACGAGGCTCGGGGAATGCAGGTGGACGCAAGCCGACCTGGCTAGGGCTACAGGCATCCGTCCCAACACGATCAATGAGTTGTACCATGAGCTGGTCGACAGGGTCAACCTAGAGCATTTGGACCTCATATGCGAGGCCCTGGACTGCCAGCTCGACGAGTTGATCGTGCGGGTGCCTGATGATAGCCCCAAAGTCATACATAGCAGGCACGGCTCCCTGCTCCCGCCATTTGACAGGTAGCGCTGCAACGCCACCGTCAAACAAAAAAGACGTCCTTGCCCGGGCGTCTTTTTTGCATACCATATTTTTCATTCGCATTCCATGGCGTTTTCCTCCAGCGACCGCCATAGGACGGACAAGTCCATGGCGTTATCCATGTAGCCTTGGCGGATGGCACCGATGTATGTTTCCGACGGCCTCCCAGGAGGCTGCAGCTCGTCCATGACGTATGCCATGGCTTTCTTCCTGCGCCCGCCGACATCCACCATGACGTCCCTCTTGTAATAATAGCTGGGATACCCCTCATAAAGGTCCAGCCAGCGCTCGTCGATCGGCTGGATGTCCCATATAAGGACCGGCACGGAGGATCCCACCTTCCTCTTGATCGTGGCGTGCGCGTTCCCTTTTCTCCCCCTGTATACCAATTCCCAGTTGTTCAATACCCCTTTCGCCCAAACCTTGGCGGAGGGGCATCTAACGGCCATCTGCGCCAGGTTGAGGTTGCTACCGTATGCTACATATAATTTCCCCATGTTTCTCCTTCCTCCCCGTATTGCCGATAGGGCAGCTGCATCCTTATGCCGCGTCCCTGCACTTCATCCCGGCCGACCTTTTTAGCGGCGCCATGAGGTGGAGCCGGCAGGTTCGGAACTCGTCCCCGACGAGCCCAAGGCGGTGCGTCAGGATGTTGCGCATGATGGTGACTTTCTGCTCCGGGGTATAGCCAGCCATGGAATGGAACACCACCTTTTCGTTTGACGTGATCGCCCAGGCGGATACGGCCAGACAGAACTGGATGTACGCCTTGATCTTGCCAGCGTGGAGGGTGCCGTTGAAGAGCCTGAACTCCACCGTCCCCTTGGTAAAGTAGCTATGGAGGTTCACTCCGTGATAGCGGGTGCTGTTGTAGTGCTCATGGCTTATGCCTCCGTGGTACCCATCGTTTGCGCTGCTGTACCATATCTGCTCGGCCCTTTCGGGGGAGATGTCCTTGTACTTTTTCATCTCGGCAAGCAGGTCGGAGTTTAGCTTGTGGCACCATTTGTTGGCGCGCGCCCCGATCTCAAGGGATTCATAAATTAAATCTTGGCGGGCCGTCATGAAGCTTACCAGCCTGCGCAGTGAGAGGGCGTCATGGTTGGATCCGTCGACGTGGACGTGGATCCCGCAGGACCCGTTGGCGACCGCCCCGGCTTTCCGGAGGCTGCGGATGATCGTCTGCAGGAGCTCAATGTCCGCATATCTAAGGGGAGGCGTAACGAATTCCACCTTATACTCGTCCAAGTCATCGTCCGTCCCGTCGTTGCGTTCCGGTTCGATGGAGGAATCCCTCATGACTTTCCACTTGCGTGCCGCCTGGTCGGCGATGGTGCGTATTGAGTAGCAGGTAAAGCCTGGAGCGGATGGGGTGCTGCCTAAAACGTCAGCTACGACTTTGGCCGCTTTCTCCCTGGTGATCCCCGTCATCTCTACCTCTACCCCGTATTTCTGGCTTTTTAACATTTCCTTTCCCTCCTTGTAATCATCTAACTGATTAAAATGATTATCTTCCTATGCAAATATATTAACATATTCATCGTAGATGTCAATAGATTTTGATAAAAATAATCAAAAAGTTGATTAAAATGATTGACATGTGGATTGGATGGGGTTATAATATGCAAAAGGATGGTGGTCAAGGTGATCAAGTGTAATTTATCGGTTTATATGGGGCGGGACAGGAAGAACATACAGGACGTATGCAGCGAGACAGGGCTTGCCAGGAACACGGTGGCGAACCTGTATTATGATAGGGCATCCAGGGTTGACTATAATACGATGGGGAAGCTGTGCAAGATGTTCCACTGCGGGGTCGGAGACTTGTTTGAGTTTACAGATGACGTCTAGTCTGACCGGAATGCGTGAGATGGTTTTGAGATTTATAAATGCGTGGAATGTATGGAAAATTTGGGCGCACAATTAAAATAAGGTAATTTCAAGAATTTTTTAGCGTTGTACGTACAAGTAAACGCTGATGCGAAGTTGAGCTGGAATAGGCAGAAGAGATAGAGGAAATGTGGGCCGAGGATGAATATAGGAACGTTTCCATTGTCTTGGATGATTTCCTTGAGGAGCCCCTTTATTCGGAAGGCGTCTAAGATATGCTTTGATGACGCGCTTTTCGGCCTTTCTTTATTTTGTCTTGGATTTCGGGAGGGAAAACGATGTTGGTCCTTTTGTTTAATTGGGTTTGGGTCGCATTGTCGGCTTTCCTTTGGGGATTGGCGGCTATGGACCTTTTTGGGCTTGTCAGTGGATGCCGCAAAAGGGAATTTGATGTCATCCTTATGGCAGGCTTGTGCTTCCTTACGGTTTTTGCCCAGTTTTTCAGCCTTTTTGGCGGGGTGGGGATGTTTGCAAGCTGCATATTGCTCTTGGTTGACCTGATCATCCTTATTTTTGACCGGAAAGAGATTATATCCCTTGGAAAAGGTTGGCTGCATCGACCGGACGCGAAACGGATCCTCTTGCTGATTGTGGTTTTCACCTATCTTTTCCTGTTATTAAGCAGCGGTCCGACTTATCATTACGACACGGACCTATACCATGCCCAGAGCATCCATTGGATCGAGGATTACGGCATCGTCCCCGGGCTTGGCAACCTCCATAACCGGCTTGCCTATAACAGTTCTTTTTTCTGTCTGCAGGCATTGTTCAGCTGGAAATTTTTGCTTGGCAGGTCCCTGCATGGCATGAATGGCTTCGTTTGCCTTTTCCTGCTCACATACGCCATTTGTTCCCTGAAAGTCTTCCAAACCAGGAAATTCTATGCCTCTGATTTTTTAAGGTTGTCCGTCTTTTTGTTTTTAAGTTATAATGAGAACCTGTGGGTGTTAAGCTCCCCGGGCTCGGACTTCCTGTCCCTGGGTCTGGTGCTTTATATTTTCGTCAAATGGGTGTCCTATTTGGAGGATAGGCAGGGCGACATGGCCCCGTATGCGTTTTTATGTGTCCTTGCCGTATTTGCAGTATCTGTGAAACTATCATCGGCGATGCTCGTGCTTTTAACCCTTATGCCTGCCATCGTCCTGGTCAGGCGGCATAAATGGAAAGAAATCTGCTTCTATCTTGGCACCGGGATTTTGGTGATAGCGCCTTTTCTCATACGCAACGTCATTCTTTCGGGTTATTTGATCTATCCTTATCCGGAGCTGGACCTTTTTTCTTTCGACTGGAAGATGCCTGCTTACACCTTATTCTATGATCGCAACGAAATCAAGGTCTGGGGCTGGGGGCTTAATGATATCAATTTATTTGCGACTCCTATAAAGGAATGGTTCCCGGTTTGGATGGACAAATTGGACAAGCCTACCGCCTTTTTCTTTTCCCTGAACATCCTTTGCATCGTGATCGGGTTGTGCAAAGGGCTTTATCAGGGGATTTTCAAAAAAGATGGGAATTACCTCCTTGTGGTCGTCGCGATGGCAAGCTGCTTCTTATTATGGTTTATCGGTTCCCCTTTGCCGCGTTATGGCATCGTTTTCACGGTGATGCTCCCGCTCTTCGTCCTGGGCGATCTAGCAGCCCAGTTCAGGATCCCGAAGAAGCATGAGTTGGTCGCCTTGATGACCATTACGATCCTGGGCACATATTATATGTATCCGCTCATAAACAGGGCGGTGAATGCCGAGGCGCAGTATCCCGTCTTAAGCTGCGATTATAATCAGATACCGAATGTGGGATATGAATTTGGGACGGTCACGATTTATGCGCCTGAATCCGGGGACCAGAGCGGGTATGACGCTTTCCCATCCACGCCTTATCCAGCCAGGCTTTCCCTGATCGAGTTGCGCGGAAGCGACCTGAAGGATGGATTCCGCATTAAGGAAGAATATCGGGATGCGTTCATCACCACATACGGGACCATCTCTGAGCAGAACATTTTCTCGGCAACCGTTTGGCCATAACTAAGATGACATGCGGATGGCGCGGGCTGAACCGTTACTTTTATGTAGACCGATGAAAATAGTGATTGCAAAATGCCAGCATATCATTTATAATGGGAAACGGTTTTTTATTCCAAAGAAAAACAAGAGGAGAAACGAAAGAATGGAAAAGAAAAATGGGCTTTCAGAGCAGGCGTTCCAGTTCGATGGGAAGATGCCGCTTTCCCAGGCGATCCCGCTGGGGCTTCAGCATGTGCTGGCGATGTTCGTAGGCAACCTGACCCCGCTTTTGGTGATTACGGGAGTGTGCGGGCTGTCTTCGAATGGGGAGTTCGCGGATCTGCAGATTTCCCTGTTGCAGAATGCCATGTTGGTAGCGGGTATCGTGACCC
>CANPWC010000138.1 GCA_947581905.1 uncultured Acetatifactor sp. | reverse complement strand
GTCGAAGCTGCAGGACCCGTCCTCCCCGATGAACCTCTCCAGGATGTACGGGGCGCACACTTCCCCTAGGAACCATTCCGTGTCGCACAGGTAGCCTGCGACCTTCTTCCCAGGGTTCTCCTCAAAGAGCCGCTGGAAGTCCTCAAGCCCCCAGCCGGAGAGCCCGGCTAGGTCCCCCTTGCGCCCCAGCAGGAACGGTATGGAGAAGTATTTCGGCAGGCAGACCAGCTTCCCGTCCACCGTGCAGCCCTCCACCACGTTCTCCAGGTACGCGTCAAGCCCTAAGCTGCCGCTGCCTTCCAAATATGGCGCGAGGTCCTCCAGCACGCCTTGGTCCGCGTATTGGCGCAGGTCCAGGCCGTACAAGTCCATAAGGTCGGGCGGCTCCCTGGAGACCAGGTCCGCGTTCATGCGCCGCAGGGCGTCCCCCTCGTCCCCCTCATACCCGTAGGTCTCGACCACCACCCGGTACTTGCCGCTCTGGCGGTTGAAGTCGGCCACCGCATCAGAGACCAGGTTGTCCGTGCCAAAGGGGCTGGCGAGCACGACTAACTCCCGCTCCGCCTCCTCCACGGGCGTCCTGGACAGGAGGCACGCCTCCATCCCGTCCGTGCCGTCGTACAGCGCCAGGAGGCCCTCCCCGCCCAAATCAGCGACCTCACTCACGGCGCTTGGCACGAGGCCGCTGTCCGTCCAATACAGGACCGTCCTCACGGCATCCTCCCCTTTGTCGTATCGGAGCAGGGACATGCCATAGCCGTCCGCGAGCAGGAGCCCGCCGTCCCGGGCGGCGCAGATGCTCGTGAAGTAGCCGGCAGGCACCGCCTCCACTTCCTTAAGCCCGAACGTCCCGTCCCTTGTGACCTCCAGAACGCGGGTGGCGTTATAATCGCCCACGCAGTAATAGACCGCGTCCGAACCGTTCCCGCATAGCCTGCCGGATGCCCCTTCCACCTGGTAGTCCTGGGTGGGGACCACCGCCAAGGGGGCGCCGTCCGCCCCGACGACGTGTATCCCGTCGTCCATCACAAGGTAGGCGCGACCCTGGTCATCTGCCGCAAGCCCTCCCTGGTAGGCTGTCCCGTCCATACTGCCGTCCAGTTCGAGCCGGTAGGCTTGCCTGCCGTCCGGGGACGCCTTATAAAGGCTTCCGCCTGCAAGCAGCTCCATGGTCGCCCCCGTCCCATTCGCCACCAGTCCCCCGTAGTTTCGCTGAAACCAGTAGACGTTCCCTTCCGCATCCACCGCGAAGCAGGAAGCGGCGGCCACATCCACCGGGACGTGCTGCCCTAAGGAGAAGTCAAGCCCCTCCCCGAGGGGGAGCTTCATCAGGCTCCCGTAGTAAATGTAGTACAGCCAGTCCCCAGCCGTCCGCAGGCAGGACATGTCCTTGAAGCGGTTGGGGGCGTCCTCCCGGTCCTGTCCCGAGGCGACCCAGGGCAAGGAAGTGGTAACATACACGTAGCCATCCACGCCGATGCGCCGTAAGGGCTCTTCCTTGCCGCAGCCGGGGAGCGCGGCCATAAGCGCCAGGCACAGCAGGCATGGCAGCCAGCGCTTCCACAACCTCCGCAGGGGGCATGGCAAGTCTTTCTTTAGCATCTCCATCATCTGACAAATCCTCCATGCACAAGACAAGGGGCGTAATGCCCCTTGCCTCTTCAATTGAAACATTTCCCTGCTTTGCTTTCACACTTTGCCTTTACCATGGGGTGGAATGGGTGGGTCCTCCAGGACAAGCGATGCTGATTTGATAGCTCTCGCCGCATTTATCACAATGGATGCGGTAATTATGGGAATGTCCTACATGCCCTAAATTGTCATAAAGGTAATAGTTATGTGCCTCGTCAAAGGATTCTACTATAGTCCCATTGGGAAGATTACATATACCGCATTTTGAATTATAGGTTAATATCTTTAAATGCGCTGTTGATGTACTTTTCCCCTTATATGACACGCTTGGCTCACCGTCTTTCACATGGCTGTCATGACCGCAAGAATTCACCGCCGCCATCGCCGTCATCGATCCTGCCGCCAACATCGTGACGCATAACAACATTGCCATCCATTTCTTTATCGTTTTATTCATCCGTCGTCCTTTCTGCCGCTTCCTGCGGCAATCTGTGCCTGGCCAGGGGCCTCCCTAGCCGTTCGTGTTTCTTTTCCCTATCTAGTTCCTGAATCCTTTATCCATTCATCCCGTATCCATCAGACATCCCCCCCTCCTATAAGATCACAACGAAACATTGCCGGTAACATATCTGGAATCGTATTGACACGATGTCCTTCTCTTTATTTCATCTTCATATTTCTACTGGAATCATCATACAATAGATTAGATATGATGTCAATATATTTTGTACAAAAAAGTAATTAAAAACAAAATACGAATAGAATAAATGGTAAAAGCCCTGAAACCGCAAGGAACGGAATACAGGGTTTTCCATAGAAGCGTTATTTATAGGTGCGGTTTAACGGCGTGCCTTAAGGAGCCGTTCCAGTTCCTGGACAGGCAAATAGTTCAATAGAAGGGAGCGGGGATATCCTACTTCCATGGCCAAACCCTCTGCCAGAGGGGCTTCCCCTACGCCGGCGGCTCCGTGGCTGTCGCTGGAAAGGAGGATGGGATGCCTGTAAGAAAGACAAAGTTCCAGGAGCTTTTTCATGATGGGCCTGGTATCGCCGCGGAAACTGCCCGGCGCTAAAGAGGCTTCGTTGACTTCCAGATAGACCTGGTGGAGGACGGCGGCTTTTACAAGCCGTTCATGATCGACAGGGTAACGGACGTCGTCAGGATGTCCGATGAAGTTCACATAGGGATTCTCCATGGCGTGGATATAGGCCTCCGTGTTGTATGCCCTGGCGGCGTCCGGATCGTCCGTGACCTGTCTGCCGTTCCAAAAAGATTCCTTGTGGTAAGCGGGGTTTTGGAATGTGGGAGGATGGATGCTGGCGATACAGTAATCCAGCCCCTTAAGGGTGGCGGCGTCCAAGTCGAGGGTCCCTGACACATCCATGATATTGGCTTCCGCCCCATAGGACAGCCGGATGCCTGCCCGGTTGCGGGGAGCCATGGCCAGCCCGCGGAAATAAGACTCTTGGCAGGAGCCGGGGGTGGCCGGCCCGTGGTCCGAGACGCCAAGCAGGACCATTCCCTTGCGGCGTGCGCTTTTTGCCAGATCGGCAATGGTATCCGTGGTCCCATGTCCGCTTGCGGTGGTGTGGGTATGAAGATCGATAGGCAGCATAATGTCCTCCTGGCCTGTGGCATTGATATCATTTGAGATAAATAATATCACGATTGGGGAAATTATGCCAGATGTTTCGGGAAAAGTTGAGGGGCATGTTGTAGGTTATGGCCGCTTCTCGGCATAGATGCGGCGGTATTCGGAAGGAGAGATCCCGACGGAACGTTTGAAGAGACGTTGGAATGTGGCACGGCTTCGGATGCCCACGGTTTCAGCAATCACGCCAATTGGCTCGTCGGTTTCTACAAGCTGCCTCTTGGCGATGGAAATACGCAGCTGTGCAATATATTCACTTAGATTGACGCCCATCTCAGTTTTAAAGACCCTGGATAGATAATGGGGCGAGCTATGGAAATGGTCGGCGATTTCGGTCAAGCCAATGTCAAGCGCATAGTTTTCCTGGATATAGGAAGTAATTTCCCCGATGCGGTCTTTCAGGTTGTAGGCATTCATCTGATAATACCGGCAGACACTGTTAGCGGCCTGGCAGACTTTTTCCGCGTAATCATCCAACTTATCCGTCTCCGCCTCCAGCCCATAGGTGAAATATTCCATTTCCAGGCCGGTCAATTCATAGAAATCCAGGGAATCTTCTTTGATGATGTTGTAATATATTTGCCGGAAAACCTCATACCAGAAATATTTTTGTTCTTTTACGAGCACCTGTTTGTCATAAAGCTGTTTCTTCCAGCCTTTCAGCAAACTATCCAGGGAAAGGACGTTCCCGGCCTTGATGATATGTTCGATATTTTGGAAATCTTCTTTTTCCACGTTGGCATGGTAGGTGATAGGACGGTCTTCACAGAAAGCGATCTGGAATTGGTAGGAACCGTCACATAGATAGGCTTCCGTTTCTGCAACAAGATAGCTTTTTTGGATATCACGGACGCAGGATGCCTTAGAACCGATGCCGACCCGGATCCGGCAATATTGAAAGTCATACTGGAAAATATCTGAGATATCGCCGAACGCGTCTTCCAGGACTTCACGGGACAGGTCATCCCCTAAGACTAACACATAGCTTAAATAGTCTCGCGGAATACAATAACCATTTACTTTTTTGCGTAGGATGTCTTCCAAAAGAAGGCTGACGGTTTCTTCCATCAGATACTTTTGCCTGTCGTCAAAATCGGAAATGAGGTTTATCCCGGATTGGTTCATTATGATGTCGATGACGGCGCAGCGGATTTCTTTCCCTAAAAAGCCCAGGGCGCGCAGCAAGCGCTCTTGTTCTTCTGGCGAAGTGGGATAGCGGTTGTAGAATACCGTCATGGCAAGGCGGTTTTTATAATAATTGCTTTGAACCAGGCTTAGGTTGTTCTCCGCATTCCTCCAAGAGGTGCGGATGTTTTGGAATTGTAGGGAAATATTATGAAATTCGCCATCGTGCCCCATGTTTTCGCTGCCGGATAGGATGATGCTGCGTAATTGCCTGACCGGGTTGTAAAGCCGAAAACAAAACAGGACGACAAGCAGGCCAAGCAGGATGATGAACACTGCAAAGAGCACCACGAAACGGTGATGCTTCAAAGATAACTGTTTCGTCAGCAGGCCATTGTCAATATGGGTGTAGAGGGAAATCCGATAGGGAAGGCCCTTGCCTAGAAGGATGCCTTCCCGGGAAGCCTGGTACGTTTCCGACAGGTAATGGGAGAGGTCTTTGTCCGTATTCGTCTGGTAGATGACCTGTTCGTTGGAAAGGATCCAGAAGTCTTGATAATCTTCGGCGGCTTCTTGCAGCTTTTTCCCCAATGCCTGGATGTCGATGTCCTAGACCAGGACCATTTGATTGGACAGCCGTGTGATGACCATGGGAAGCACGGTGCTTTGCCTGCCGCCCGCCGTCAGGGAAACGGGCGGCAGCAACACCATGTTTTCCGCGGAAACACTGACGGTGTCCTGTGGGTTTTGGCCGCTTTCGGAGTATTGATGGAATTCTTGGAAATAGAGGTCCCTATCATAGATCCCATCCTCCGTGTATACTTTTTTGTCGTCAATATAAAGGTAAGCATGTAGGACGGCATCATCCAGCATGGTCAGGTCGGACAGGAGGCTTAAGACATTGGGAAGCTGCAGGCGGTCCTGCGTGGAAAGCCGGTCATAATCCTTGATGGTGGAACTGACCGTATGGTTCTGCAGCAAAGTGATTCCGCGGGTATAAGCGTCCTGGATCATCTTTTCGATTTCGGATGCATTTTTTTGGAAGCGCCGGCTGCATTGTTCGATTGCATCCGTCTTGCCAATCTGGTTTAACTGCATATAAAACAAATTGACCAGTAGGAGAAAACTCATAAGTAATAGGAGGAAGCAGCCAATAAGCGTCAATAAGAAATGTTTTTCCCTGATTTTGTGATAAAGGGTCAGGAACCGTTTTTTCATGGGCTTCCTCCTTATGCCGGGCTTCATGGCTTATTTTTCTAATCTGGCGTATGCGTCATTATAAATTTCTTCCACTTCATCCGCGCCCATTTGGCGAAGTTCTTCTACCAGGTCGTCCCATTCTTCCATAGGCCTGGCTCCTGTAATGAACTTGTCAATTTCTTGTTCGAAGACGGTATTGAGATTGGTCTCCAGGGTTGTCAGGCGTTCCGCTTCCTGGGCCGTGAAATCAGGGAAGCTATGCATGTTGACCAGCACGCCATCCGCTAAGAGTTTTTGGATCCTGTCGGATTGGGAGATGTTGACCGGCACATTGCCGGACTGCTCCGCCTGGTAATTGAGCAGGTCCATATTCGTCTTCTCGTTTACATATCGGGCGATATACCATGTGCCGAGCCCGTAGGTCGCACGGATCGTGGCGAAGTCGCCGATCTCACAAACCGAATCCAAAAGGGTGGGCACGCCATCTTTCATTTCATAGGTTTCCCCTTCTAAGCCATAGAAATGAAAGA
>CANPWC010000137.1 GCA_947581905.1 uncultured Acetatifactor sp. | reverse complement strand
ACAAGATCGACCTGATCCCGCAGGTTGGGGTTCCATTTCCGAATCTGCGGGATCAGGTCGATCTTGTCCTGGCGTCCCGTAACGGTCACGCTGCCGTCGTTATGAAGCTCTCCGAAAGCAAGGTTGATGCCGGTCAGCTTCTTGGCGTCCGCTTCCGTAAATTCACCGCTTCCTACATAGCCGATAATCTCGTTTTTCATTTCTCTTCTCCTATCTGGAGCGCCCTTGTCCCTGCAGGCTCCCCTGGCCAGGCGACCGCTCTTTTGACCCTGCAGCCCTTAAGCGCCCTGCAGGCTCCCTAGCCAGGCGGCCGTGGCGCTCCCGCACGGCCTGCCATCCTTTTTCGCCATAAGGGGGGCTGCGGCAAACGCGCCGGACAGCCCCTCTCGATTTTCATCCGGGCAATGCCTGCCCGATCGCTTACTTGCTTGTATCACGCAGCAGGTCCGCATACCAGCAGAACACGTCCGTGATCCTGCCGATGTCGCCTTCCCTGCTGTTTTCCCTCCAAATATCCCGGTAATGGCGCAGGTTGCATTCCAGCTCGGCCGCCAGCGCCATGCCGTCCTGCCCCTCTCCCGCCTTGCCGGAGGCATCCAGCTCGGACAGGTAGAGCCCTACCTTGTTCCAGGTAATGATCATTTGCAGCGCGTTCAGGATGATGGGCGCGACCCCGCGGCAGGAAGAATCCATGGCATGGATGATGCCCGGCAGCTCTTTTTGCACATCTTCCAGATAACTGTTGCTGGCGGCTACTTTGCCCATATCCTCTTCCCAGAAATGCTCCTCGATCTTTTCCCTGGGGACCTTCTTTTGCGCCAGCTCCTTAAGGAGCACCGCGTTGCGCCAGGAGAAGCGCATCTCGTCCGAAACCTTGCCCAACAGGTTCAAAAGCCTGCCGGAGGAATCACCGAACTCCAGGATGGAGATCTGGCGGTTCAGCTCTTCATAAGTCAGTTCCGCGTCACTCCAGGAGAACACCGCCCCGTAGATCAGTCCGGGAACCGAGAAGATCGGATGGTTGACATGTCCGAAGTCGCCCCAATCCGTATTCAGCACGCCGATCGCCCCATACTGCCTGGCGTAGCCGCACATCAGCTTCACGTTCCGATAGCTGTTATAGAACAGGTTGATCCAAGTGTTCCAGCCGCAAGCGCCCGGGCAGACATACTGGGTGGCTCCCGCATCGTGCAGGATCCGGGTCTCCCTATCCGACTGTTCCGGGTTGTAGCCCCAGTTCAGGCAGACGACGCCTTCCGGAAGCTTCGCGTACAGCTCCGGATGATGCGTGATCACGTCGCCCCAGAACATGGGCTTCTTCCCCCGCTCGATCAGGAAGTCGAACAGCTCCATGACATAATCCACATAGAGGTTCCCCACGCCCTTTTCATCAGCCAGCTTCTTGCTTCTGCCCTTGCCTAAGTCGAACGTCTCGTCCGCGCAGATATTGAACTTGTCCGAACGGAACAGGTGCATGAACTCCTCCACCATGCCTTCGATCACATGGATCGCGTCCGGGTTGGAAACGTTCACGGTATGGTGGGCCATGCGGTCTTCAAAGGAAAACAGCCTGCCCGCGCTGTCCGGCAATTCGCAGAGTTCTTCATAGGTCCTGGTGCTGAGCAGCTTATAGAGATGTCCGAACGTGGACAGGCTGGGCACCAGCTCAATGCCCCGCTGCGCGCAGTAATCGTCCAGTTCCAGGATCTCCTCCGCGCAAAGCGGCGTCTCATCCCTCCAGAGCTCCGAAAAGCCGCGGAACAAATAGGTATGCTCCACATAGAGCTGGAGCTGGTTCATCTTATAGAACGCCATCGTGTCCACCAGCCCCTTAAGGTGCGCCAGGGTCTGCACACGGCCCCTGGTCACGTCATGGTAGAAGCCGCGGTTTACGATCTCCGGCTCATCCTCAATATACATGCAGGGCAACAGTCCCGCGCACTGGCGGACGATCTGGCGCAGGGTCTGCACGGCCCAGCCTAAGGAATCCAGGCTGCCGCCGCACAGGCAGGCCCCCGTTTCCTCTATGGAGACCGTATAAGCGTTCGCGCCCAGGGCTTCGTCCACGCATAGCTTTATGTCGCCGGGCTGGGAAGCCCCCCTGTTAAGCCCCAGTTCCAGTCCCGTCCACTTTAAGATTTCTTCCTTAAGCATCCGGGCATAGACTTCCGTCCCCCTAGGACAGGAAGCGTCCATCATGATCATGGCATCCATGCTGACAAGCAGGCTGCCGTTTCCTTCCGATACGTGCTTCGGCACCGGCAATAATATCATAATTTCCTCCTATTCTTCCCCTAACGCGAGGCTTGACGTGAAGATATAGTTCTCATCGCCGCGTTCCTCAAGGGTCTTGCACATCACTTCTTCCGAGCGCTCCAGCATGCCGCGCTTCTTCGTCCCATCCGTGTGCACCAGCGTCACCACGCCGTCCAGGTTCAACATCCTGTCATTCAGGTAAGCCGTTATACGTCCCCCGGTATCGTCCCGTTCCACGATGATGCTGTTGGATTCCGGCTCCAGGCGCACATCCACGATCCCCTCCCTCACATCCGCCGGGACGCTCAGCCAGTAGAAGCTTTCCGGGCCGCGCATCGCGCTGTAGTCCCGCACGCTTAAGTCCCAAATGATATGGGTCGGGTAGGGATCCCTGGCAAACTCCCGTAAGAAGTGCACTGCGTTGGCATCCACCATCCTCCGGTTCACAAGGCCGGTATGCAGCCAGACGCAGTTGTCGATCATGACCTGCTGGTATTCCTGGGAATTGTCCCGGAAGTTATGGGGCTTATCCACATGCACATAGACATTGTGGACATAACCGTCCGGGTTCTTGCCCTGCAGGCTGTCCAGGTACATCTGGTACTGCACCGTCACATGGTTCCTGTCGTAAGCGTAATCATTCATCCCCACCTGCAGCTGGATAGGCGTGTGGTACAGATTGACCATGCTTCCCTCATTGGGATGTCCCGCGGACATATGCAGGGCCGCGAAACGGTCCGCCATGCGGGGCCCCACCAGGTATACGCCGTCGCCCCCGGCGGAAAAGCCCAACAGGTAGATGCGGTTGGGGTCCGCGTTGCTATAGACGATCAGGTCCTCGATCAGGCGGTCATACAGGGGGTAGGATTCCGGGTTGGCGTGGGTGTCCCAGGTGTCGCGCACGCCGCGGGGATTGATGTAAATCCCGCACTCCACGCTGTTTTTATAATAAATGCCCATATGCCACCACTGGTGGTCGTTGATGTCCGGGAAAGGCGCTTCCCCGCCCCCATGCAGGGCGATATAGACCGGATATCCCTCCGGCCCGGCCTCTCCGATGACCTCCATGCCGAACTTCATCTGCACGTCGCCATAGACGAGGCACCTTTCCTCGAACTCCTTGCGCCGTGCCTCATCCTCCCGGACCTTGCCGCAATATTCTTCCCAAAGCTCTTTGGCACGCTGCCTGGCTTCCTGACTGTTCATCATTCCATCTCCTTGTCGTTATCTGTATTTTCTCCCGCCGCGCCCGCCCTGTGCGGTCAGCTTTCCACGCGTAAGCCGAAAGAAAATGAAAACTCTTCTTCGTCAAACAGGTACTCTTCTTCCGGCTCCGGCCCGCAGCTGTTGGAACCGATGCCGTCCTGCTTATAATCGATGCAAAGGATCGTGTCGCCGGACTTCTCCAGCTCATAATCATGCGCCGCGTCCCGGAGCGCTTCCTGCGTATAGGCGGAAGCGTTGAAGGAAAACCCTTCCCTGGCGGCGACCGCCACCTTGAGGTCGTCGCCAAAGACCTCCACGTAGCTTACGTCGCAGTGGCTCCCATTCTCCTGAGGCTTGATATAATTTTCAAACAACGAATCCACGGTCTCCTCGAACCTGCCATGATAGCTGGCACGGCGTTTATCCGCATAGCTTTCATACGGCCCTAACCCGTAATAAACCACGTCCTCCATTTCCCCTGGCAGCCGTAGCCTTAGGCCGAACCGGGGCAGGCGCGGGAACGCGGGATTCTTCTTCGCGTCCAGGCGCACATCCAGGCTTCCGTCCTCCCAGACCTTCCAGGTCGCCTTCACCGTAAGGATCTTCTGCATATAAGGGGCAAGCAGCCCTATGTCGCCGCAAATCCGGACGAAGCTGTGGCCCATCTCATCGCCGCACTCATATTCCGTGTGATAGCAGCGGGTCACGAAAGAGTCATAGCAAGCGCCGTGCCAGGTATGCCAGATGTTGCGGTCATTGTCCGTGGGTGCGCGCCAAAGGTTGAACTCCATGGGACGCGTGAGCACGTTGCGGTTGCAGGAAACCATCTTTTCAAATAAGCCCTTGCCCTTGTGGAACGTGTAGCAGAACCTTTCATTTTCCACCACCAGGTACCGGTCGTCCTCCGACAGGGCGATGGCCCCGCACCCGTCCCCAAGGTCGGCATGAAGCGGCTGGTCCAGCAATTCTTCCGCGTAGGCGCACACATCATCGGTTTCCAACCTGACCTCATCGAAGCCAAGCTCCCAGCCCGCAGGCAGGACGCCCCTATCCTCCTTGAGGATCCAATCCACCTTGAGATAGCTCTTGCCCATGACCGGACAGGCGCAGTGGATGGCCGCTTCCCCATCCCCATGGGGCGGGATGTCCAGGACCTGCCCGTCCTGCAGGGTCCCCGCAAGGACCGTTTCCCCGTCGCACAGAAGCTCCCAGCGCAAGGTGCAGTAATCTTTCAGGTTTAAGAAGTCCATATAATTATGTATCTTCAAAACGCCCCGCTCGGCGTCAAAGCCCGTCACCCTGGCCGGACGGTACACGTTCCAGAATTCCTTTAAGCCCGTATGGGGCCTACGGTCCGGATAGACCAGCCCATCCATGCAGAAATTGCCGTCATGGGGAAATTCGCCGTGGTCGCCGCCGTAATAGTATTTCTTCCTGCCCCGCTCGTCGCATCCTTTGTAGACGGCGTGGTCGCACCACTCCCAAACCATGCCGCCCATGTAGCCGTCGTAGCGCTGCATGGCCTTAAAATAATCTTCCAGGTTGCCGGGGCCGTTGCCCATGGCATGGCTGTATTCGCATAAGAACAGGGGGCGCTTCGCCGCCACATCGTACTTATGGGCGGGATCCCCGGAATCCGGGTTGGCAAAATAGTTATGAATCTCCTGTAACCCCGGGTACATGCGGCTATACAGGTCTATGTTGGAATAATCACAAATCCTTCCTTCCGGCACATGCCAGGCTCCCTCATAGTGGACGATCCTGGTGTCGTCATAGGACTTGGTCCAGCGCAAGGCTTCCTCGAAGCACAGCCCGAAAGCCGCCTCGTTGCCCATGGACCAGCCGAAGACGCAGGGACGGTTCTTGTCCCGCATCACGCACTTCCTCGTCCGATCCAGGATCGCCTCCAGGTAATCCGGATTATCTGAAAGCCAGGCGCTCTCCTCTCCCCATTTCTGCCCATAGCCCTGGTCCGTCCCATGGCTTTCGTGGTCCGCCTCGTCCAGCACATAGAAGCCGTATTGGTCGCAAAGCTGGTAGAACTGCGGCGCGTTGGGGTAATGGCTGGTGCGGATGCAGTTCACGTTATGTTCCTTCATCAGGGACAGGTCCCTGTGCATCTGCCTAAGGCTGATGGCGAAGCCCGTCACGGGGTCGCTGTCATGGCGATTCGTGCCGTGCATTTTGATGTTCTGCCCGTTAAAATAGAAGACCCCGTCCCGGATCTTTATTTCCCGGATGCCCATACGCTCCAGGATGACCTCGTCCTGGGTCTTCATGACGACGCGGTAAAGATAGGGCGTCTCCGCGCTCCAGAGATTGGCGTCCCCGATATGCAGGGACAGGGAACCCGTCCCCGTCCCTTCGCACGCCAAACGTCCCTCTGCATCCAGGATTTCCACATGCACAGGGATGGCGTCGTGAAGATAAGAGAAGCTGATTTCCACGTCCGCGCCGCCCACGCCGTCACATTTTGCCTTAAGGAAATAGTCAAAGACGCATTCCTCGGGACGGCGCAGCAGATAGACGTCCCGGAAGATGCCGCTCATGCGGAACTTATCCTGGTCCTCCAGATAGCTTCCGTCGCACCACTTAAGGACCAGCACCGCTAAGAGGTTTTCGCCCTCGCGCAGGTACTTCGTCACCTCGAATTCACTGGTGGAATGGGATACCTGGCTGTAGCCGACGAAAACCTCTTAGC
>CANPWC010000136.1 GCA_947581905.1 uncultured Acetatifactor sp. | reverse complement strand
TTGACCGCACCGAAGGGGCCACAGACAGCAATCGCCGGGAGCTTACCTTCCGCATTTTTCGGCACATACAAATCTGCAGCCAGCGTAATACCGTAACGGTTCACGAATGTCACCTTGCTGTGGTCTACTTTCTCGCTCTTGGGAAAAGTTTTATCCCATTCCGCCGTCAGTTTCAGTTCTTCTTTTTTCATGATGCTTGCCATCCTTTCGTTATTTTATTGATTGTTTTTCGGTTTTCCGTATCAGATAATCCATAAGGTCTACCCGCTTTTGGCTTTCGTGCATTCGGTCAAGCAGACCGCAGCGGCATTGCTTGAGGAATCTTGTCAGTTCGCCCAGGCTGCCCGTTTGCAAAATGCGCTCAGCCTTCTCGATGTCCTCCGCCTTGCATCCAGCATCGGCCATCCCCGTGAGCAGACTCTCCATTTGTTCGCTCATCCTCTCATCCCTCCCGAGTCCGATTTTTCTGACATTTATAGTGTAGCATATTGACTCTTTACCTGCTAATAGTTATAATGAATTTCATGATATTCTTTTTGTGAATATCAAGGAGGGGCAATATGGAAATACGTACTCTGCGGTATTTTCTCGCCATTGCGAGAGAGGAAAACATGACCAAGGCGGCAGAGATTCTGCACGTCACCCAGCCCACGCTGTCCAAAACGCTGCGGGCATTGGAAGATGAACTTGGTAAAAAGCTGTTTATCCGGCACAGCTTCAGCATTTCGCTGACCGAGGAAGGAATGCTCCTTCGTGACCGGGCGGAAAGCCTTATCACCATGGCGGACAAGATTGAAAAGGAGTTCCTGTCGCTGGACGACATCACCGGCGGCGAGCTTTACTTGGGGCTGGCGGAATCCTATCAGATCCGCTATCTTGCAAGGGAGATCCGCAAGCTGAAAAGCGCGTATCCGGGGCTGAATTATCATATCACCAGCGGCGACACCGAGCAAGTCACCGAAAAACTGGACAAGGGACTTTTGGATTTTGCCGTCGTGTGCGATATGCCGGACGCTCGAAAATACGAATATATTTCCTTCCCGGAGCCGGATATATGGGGCGTGGTGATGCCGCAGGACGCTCCACTTGCAAAAAAAGAGGTCGTTACCGTGAATGACCTTGTGGGGCTGCCGCTATTTTCTTCGGAGCAGGGATGGCAAAACGATATTGCAAAATGGTGTGGCGAGCGCATCCACGACCTGCACTTGGAAGGCTCGTTCCGACTGGCATATAATGCGTCGGTTTTCGTCAAAGAGGGGCTCGGCTATCAGCTTACCTTTGCCGGACTTGTGAACACCACCCAGGAAAGCGGGCTTGTCTTCCGACCGCTCATGCCGAGGCTTGAAACGAAGCTCTTTCTCATCTGGAACAAGTACCAGACCTTCACGCCGATTGCAGAACGGTTCCTCGCCGGGGTCAAAACGAGCTTCGGGGAACACGGCACGAAACAGCCTGAATAACTTCCTGCATAATCAGAAGGAAACCTCGCTTCGGTTGCCTTATCTGACATGATTCTCGTTATACACAGCAATAGGGATTCCGCTTTAGAACTTCTGAATAGACATCAGGCAAAATTCTTCCGGCAAAGCTTACAAGAAAGACGACTCACCAATGCCGAGCAGATCCTCGGTGGTGAGCCGTCTTTGTTTTAGAGCAAAAAAAGGCAAAGCATAACAATGTCATTAACTTAACATGTAGCAAATAGGAGGAAACGGCTGGGCAATGCATCACAGAACATTATGCGGATGAATGTCAAGCCAAATATCACATAGTAGTGCTTCCTTTTGACTTTGTATTGTTGCTGATTGGATTTTTGAGAGCATAGCAATACCTTGCCTCACTCAATAGCATCGTTTATTGTTGATATCGGAACCATCCACGGCAAGCACGAGAAAGCCCTTATACGTATACAATTCCGTATCGGGATCGGAGTAGAAATTTCTGTTGTGAAACTGATATAAATCAACAAAAGCTTCCGGATTCAATTTGGCTGTTCTTTTCGTTGCATCCTGTCTGGCAATTATCCTAAATAAGTATTGTTTCAATACTGTTTTATTGGGAGCTACCCGAGCACGGATGTTTCTATTGCGCGTATTTGCCCAAGTCGTTCCAGTCAATTTCATCTGCCGGGATAAATCCGCTTTTCTCTGCTTCTTCCATGCTTTTCATTTCATCTGGTGTAGCTTTTGTAAAATCAGGGTCCCATGCAAGCACCAATTTCCTGATAAATTCCTGAGCAAATAACTGATCGCTTTCAGGAAGCATATTCACCATCCGCGCTATATTCATTGCTGTTGAAGACATTTCTCCTACCTCCTATTATTTGTAAATATCTCCACGGTTTCCGATGTCGATAATAAACAAAACTTCAACCATGTCATCCCGATTTACTCTGTAAATGACTCTCCAAGCGCCTACCCTTAATCTTTTGCGGCCGTCGGAGAAACCCTGCATGGGCTTGATGTCTCCTTCCGGCGGATTATGTGTAAGCCCATCTATTGCTTCCCTTATCCTCGTCACAGATAGATCGCGGCGGCTCATTCTTTCAATTCTTCATCCACCCGTACCCGCATCACAGTCATCGCCTTGTTTCACACTCCCTGCATTTGTAATGGTTTGCATTACAATTATAATAATCTGGCAACGTCTGATTGCCAATAGGCGCTGAAGCTTGAGTTTCCGCAGTTCTGTCCACCGACAATACATTATAAAATTTAAGTGACCAAACAAAAAATTTACTAAACAAAAACGGGAGATTCCTCATAGTCCATTTTACATCAAATACCTACCAAATGAAACGGGAAATTTTAAATTTCTCAAATAAAATTTCCAGACGCCTTTCCAAACCCGACGCTTATAAATTCGAAGCTCTCGGTCTTGTCATGATTACGGACAAATACTGTAAAACAGACCGTTGGCGCACCGGTCTCCGATGAAAAAGCCAACAGTCTGTTTCTTTTTCCAAAAGGTTTTATCTCATTGCTCCATCTGCCGGCCCAGGAAGCCGGCTGCCGACTGGATGAGCTTCTGCTCCACTTCCCCCATCCTCACCTTGTTATCATTTTCCAAAAGGACGACGGCGCCGATGACATCCCCTTCACAGATGATCGGAGCGATCGCCTCATGCTGGCAATCCTCCTCCCCCTCCTCGCTGATGGGGATAAAGCTTCTGTCCCCCCGGGAAGCCATCACGCTCTCCCGGTTCGTGATCTTATCTTCCAACTGCTTGCTGATGGACTTCCCCATCAGGCTTTTGTAGCCCCCGGCCGCCGCTATGAACTGGTCCCGGTCCGCCACCATGGCGGCATGGCCGGAGACCTGCGCCAGGCTTTCCGCATATTGCCTGGCAAACGTCGTCATCTCACCGATCGGGGAATACTTTTTCAATATGATCTCTCCTTCACGGTCAGTAAAGATTTCCAGCGGGTCGCTTTCACGTATCCGCAAAGTCCTGCGGATTTCTTTCGGGATCACGATCCTTCCAAGATCATCGATCCTTCGTACAATTCCTGTCGCTTTCATAAGATATCTTCCTCCATTTTCCAGTACCTTTCCTTACGGACATATCTGCCGTCCCTTTCAGGCATTCCTTTGCCACTACTGGAATCCTTCTCCTGGAAACACGGCTTAACCTCGTTTCGGCAGGCATTTTAAGCCATGGATGTTTCCAGTTATGGAAACTAGTATCTGTAAATGGATGAAATTTATGTAAGCATCCAAAAGAAAAGATGGCTTCGCTTTTCCTTACAATGTGTCGCGGTACACCCTAAGCACATTTTCAAAGAAAATCTGGTCCACCTCCGAAGAGGTGAAGCCTCCTTTACGCAGGGCGTCCGCCAAGCGGTCCATGCCCTGCGCGCCCCGCAGCTCTTTATGGGTGTCAATGCCGTCAAAATCGCTGCCAAGGCCCAGCACGCCCACGCCGCCTACCTTTGCGATATGCTTTGCATGGGCGACGATATCCGCGATCGTGCCGGGGTTCGCCACTCCCATGGGCTTCTGCGCCAGGAAATCCGCGCAAAAATTCAGGCCCATTACGCCGCCGCGTTCCGCCAGGGCGCGGATCATCTCATCCGTCAGGTTCCGGACATGGGGGCAGACCGCCCGGGCATTGGAATGGCTCGCCACGAAAGGCTTCCGGCAGCAAGCGGCCACGTCCCAGAAGCCGGCGTCCGACAGATGGGATACGTCGGGAATCATGGACAGCTCTTCCATCTTGCACACGAACTCTTTGCCTTTTTCCGTCAATCCGTCCGTAGCATTCGGGACATTTAAATATTCCGTCCGCAGTCGGTCCACATCCTCCCGCAGACGCAGGAACGCCTCGCTTTGGGGATCCTTTTTCTCCAACTTTTTAAGTTCCCGCATCGCCTCCCGCAGCTTTTTCCCCTGAACGCCATCCACATTGGGGAAGCCCAGCTCATTCGCGAAGTTCCAGGTCAGGGTCATCATACGGACCCCCATTTCCTGCAGTTTGCAGAGTTTTTCCAGCTCTCCCTTGCACACTGCCCCCTCCTCTACGGTAAGCAAGGCGGAAACTTTGCCTAATTTACGGTTACGCTCGATATCCTCATAGCACAGGGCAGGCGCGATCAAATCCTGGTTCTGCTCCATCTGGCTGCAATATACCCGGTACAGGTCCAGCACCTGCTCCCAGGGATCCTCCACGGAGGCAAGGTGGACGAACAAGGCGAAGTTCTGCACCAGATACCCCCTTTTCTGAAGCCGCTCCAGGTCAATATGCAGCCGGTTCTTGCGAAGCGCCGCCTCTTTCCCTTTCCTTTCATACTCCCACAGCCTGGAAATCGTGTCGCAGTGCATATCCACCGCATTCGTCCTTCTGTCCATCCGATCCGTCCTCCATCTTTTCATGCTCTATCTATCCTTATGGGCTTCTTCCCGCGATATGCCGCCGACAGCTCGTCCTGCCGCGATATGTCTTCCCGCGGTACATCCTTGTCAAATGCCGCCCATAGTTATGCCAGGCTTCCCGAACCTTTCCCGAGAAGCCTGGCATCTTCCTTTTGATATATTGTCCGTCAAAATGCCGGCGCAGCCTTACAGGTTACTCTTCCCGTCCCCTCACGGAGAAATCCACCCCCGTTTCAGCGGGCGATTCTTCATTAAATACATAATCCTTGCCAGGCAGCACCGCATTCAAAAGGATGCCTACCAAAGCGCCTACCGCCAAACCGGAAAGGCTGATGTTCAAGCTGCCTACCGGGAAGCTGATCGAACCGGCGGCGCTATAATTGACGCCAATGGACAATACCAGGATGATGGCGGCGATGATCACGTTGCGGCTCTTGGAAAAGTCCACCTGGGTCTCCACGATGTTGCGCACACCTACCGCGGAAATCATGCCGTACAAGACCAAAGACACGCCTCCCCTGGTCGCCTCCGGCATACAGCCGATGATCGCGGCGAACTTCGGAGAAAAGGAAAACAGGATGGCAAGCACCGCGGCAATGCGGATGACCAACGGGTCAAACACCTTGGTCAAAGACAACACGCCCGTGTTCTCCCCATAAGTGGTGTTGGCAGGAGCGCCAAACATGGAAGCCACGATGGTGGCCAGGCCGTCGCCCAACAAGGTGCGGTGCAGGCCAGGATCCTTGAAGTAGTTGATCCCAACGGTAGAAGAAATGGCGGAAATGTCGCCGATATGTTCCATCATGGTAGCCAGCGCGATGGGCGTGACCATGACGATGGCGCTTAAAATCTTGGACATGTCCCCATTTATCAGCACGGATAAAGCGGTCTCATTCCAATGGATCGGGATCCCGACCCAGGGGGCCTCGACCAGCTGCGTGAAATCCACGCGGTTCAAAAGGGTCGCCACAAGGTAAGAGCCAACCACGCCGATGATGATAGGAACAATCTTAATCATACCCTTGCCCCAGATGTTGCAGGCTATCACGAGCACGATGGCGACCAGGGCGATCAGCCAATCGGTAGCGCAGGAATCAATGGCGGATTGGGAAAGGGTCAGACCGATCGCGATAATGATGGGGCCCGTTACAATGGGCGGGAAGAACCGCATCACCTTGCTTGCGCCAAACAGCTTGATCAAGGCGGAAAAGAGCAGGTAGACAAGCCCCGCGCACATCACGCCCACGCAGGCATAAGGAAGCAGCTCCGGATGAAGCGTGTCGTCAATCAAGGAAACCGCCTTATAACCGCTGATAAAAGCGAAAGAAGAACCCAGGAAAG
>CANPWC010000135.1 GCA_947581905.1 uncultured Acetatifactor sp. | reverse complement strand
GGCATAGGCGGGAGAGGGCAGGGGCTTTCCGGAGATGTCTATTCCCTGGGCGTCATGCTCTATAAGATGCTGACGGGCAGGGATTTCGACTTGACAGGCTTGAAAGGCAGGCATCCGTCTGTGCCGCCCTCTGACGTGGAGGGCTGCCGTCCGTCTGCACTGTCCTCTGGCGTGAGAGCCTGCCGTCCGTCTATGCCGCCCCCTGGCGATGGGGATGTGCCGCCCTACCTGCGGAATCTGATCCGCCGCTGCACCTATACCGATCCCCAACAGCGCGTCCCGGACGCCAAAACGTTCTACACCCTCCTTTCCACCTATGCCAAAGCCCCCCTTTTTGCCCGCTTCTCCTTAAATTTAACCGCCCTCTTTAGCCTTAGCCGGAATAAATCTCCGGTTTTTGAGAAAAATATATACAAAAACCCCTCCAACCCCCACTTTTTTGAGAATACTCTTTGACTTTTTCCACCAAGATAGATATAATGTAGCTTATGAGCAGACGGCCAAGCGGCCGCGTAAGCGGCCATTTGGCCGGACCTCATAAGCTAACGAGTGATATTTCTTTCTGATGTATTGCACAGGGGATGAAGCAAGGGAGGTAACAATCATGAAGAAGCTGGAAGAGTACGTAAGGAGCATACCGGATTTTCCGGAAGAAGGCGTCATTTTCCGTGATGTGACCAGCGTCCTGCAGGATGCGGACGGTCTGCGCCTGGCGATCGATACCATGCAGGAGGCCGTGGCGGACTTGGAATATGATGTGGTGGTGGGGCCGGAGTCCCGTGGCTTTATCTTTGGGACGCCCATTGCATATAATAATCATAAGCCGTTCGTCTTGATCCGTAAGAAAGGGAAGCTTCCCTGTGAGACGGTGGAGGTCTCTTATGATCTGGAATATGGTCAGGCTACCATTGAAATGCACAAGGACAGCATCAAGCCCGGGCAGAAAGTGCTCATCGTGGACGACCTGATCGCTACCGGCGGCACCACGGAGGCCATGATCAAGCTGGTGGAATCCTTAGGGGGCGTCGTGGTAGGCGTCGTAGTGCTGATCGAGCTGGCGGGCCTTAAGGGTCGTGAGAAGATCAAGGGTTATCGCCTGGATTGCGCGATCCGTTACGAAGGAAAATAAGGTTTATGTTGATAACGGCTGTCTGGTCATGATTTTTTCAGGGAATCCTATAAACGGTAGTCAGCCATTGCGCCCCGGCGATTTTTGGATTTTGCGTTTGCAATGGTTGGATCAATGAAAAAAATGAGAAACATGGAGTTGGCCTATGACAGAAGAAAAAGACGAAATCTTTGATGATGGGACAATCGGCAAACTGGATGATTTCACGGCCCCGGAAGAGCTATACCGGGACCTTATTGACAGTGTCCGAAAATATCATCCCAGTGATGACATTTCCATGATCGACAAGGCCTATAGGCTGGCCAGCGAAGCGCACAAGGACCAACGGCGCAAGTCTGGCGAGCCTTATATCATTCACCCCTTAAATGTAGCGATCATCCTGGCGGAGCTGGAGTTGGACAAGGAGACGATCGTGGCGGGGCTTCTGCATGACGTGGTGGAGGACACCAAGGTCACGGAGGAAGAGCTGGTCCGGGACTTCGGCGAAGACGTGGCGCAGTTGGTGGACGGCGTGACCAAGCTGGAGAAGATTCCTTTTACCAGCAGCGTAGACCAGTCGGACGCCAAGCTGGAGATGCAGGCGGAGAACCTGCGCAAGATGTTCCTCGCCATGGCGAAGGACATCCGTGTGATCCTGATCAAGCTGGCGGACCGCCTCCACAATATGCGGACCCTCCGTTATCAAAAGGAAGAAAGCCAGCAGCGCATCGCCAAGGAGACCCTGGAGATCTACTCGCCCATCGCCCAGAGGCTGGGCATCAGCAAGATTAAGATCGAGTTGGACGATTTGTCCTTAAAATATCTGGAACCGGACGTATATTATGATCTTGTGGATAAGATCGCCGTGCGTAAGAGCGTCCGGGAGAAATACATCCAAAGCATCGTGGACGAGGTCAGCGAACACATCGTCCATGCGGGGATCAAGGCCAAGGTGGACGGCCGCATCAAGCATTTTTTCAGTATATATAAAAAAATGAAGAACCAGAACAAGACGCTGGATCAGATTTATGACTTGTTCGCGGTCCGCATCATCGTGGACACGGTAAAAGATTGTTATGCGGCCCTGGGCGTCATCCATGAAATGTATAAGCCCATCCCGGGAAGGTTCAAGGATTATATCGCCATGCCCAAGCCGAACATGTACCAATCCCTGCACACCACGCTGATCGGCAGCAACGGGCAGCCTTTCGAGATCCAGATCCGCACGTTCGAGATGCACAAGGCCGCGGAATACGGCATCGCGGCCCATTGGAAATACAAGGAAGCCTCAGATGGGAAAAAGGTGGAGACCCAGGAGGAAGAGAAGCTGGTATGGCTGCGCCAGATTTTGGAATGGCAGCAGGACATGTCGGACAACAAGGAGTTCATGAACCTGTTGAAGAGCGACCTGGACCTGTTCTCCGAGAACGTCTATTGCTTCACCCCTACCGGGGATGTCAAGACGCTGCCGGCAGGCTCCACCACGATCGACTTTGCCTATAGCATCCACTCCGCCGTAGGCAACCGTATGGTGGGGGCCAGGGTGAATGGCAAGCTGGTCAACATTGATTATCAGATTGCCAACGGGGACCGCATAGAGATCATCACGTCCCAGAATTCCAAGGGGCCCAGCCGCGATTGGCTGAACCTGGTCAAGAGCACCCAGGCCAAGAATAAGATTAACCAGTGGTTTAAGAATGAACTGCGGGAAGACAACATCCTGAAAGGCAAGGATCTGATGAACGCCTACTGCAAGAACCGCACCATCCCGCTTTCGGAATTGATGAAGCCGGATTATATGGCGGCGGTCATGCGCAAGTATGGGTTCCGTGATTGGGATTCCGTCATGGCGGCGATCGGACATGGCGGCCTCAAGGAGGGGCAGATCGTCAACCGCATGCAGGAGCTTTATGACAAGGACCATAAGAAGTCCCTGACCAATGAGGAGGTCCTTGCCAATATCGCCCAGGCGAACGCCCAACCCGGAGGCAAGCCCGTGGCCATGCGCTCCAAGAGCGGCATCGTGGTCAAGGGGATCGCGGACCTTTCCGTGCGGTTCTCCAAATGTTGTTCCCCTGTGCCGGGGGATGAGATCGTAGGCTTCGTGACGCGGGGCAGGGGCATCTCCATCCATCGAACCGACTGCATCAATATCTTAAACCTCCCGGAGATCGAACGGGCGAGGCTGATCGACGCGGAATGGCAAGCGCCGGAAGAGGCGGCGACGGAGAAGTATGTGGCGGAGATCAAGATTTATGCCAATAACCGCAACGGCTTATTGGCGGATATCTCCAAGACGTTGACGGAGAAGAACATCGACATCCTCTCCATGAACACCAGGGTCAGCAAACAGGGGCTGGCCACCCTGCAGACCGCTTTTGAGATTTCCGGCAGGGAGGAGCTTAACCGGGTGATCGAGAAGATCCAGGCGATTGACAGTGTGATTGATATAGAAAGGACGACGGGATGATGGGGGAAATCAAAATCGGAAGAATCGTGTTGGGCGTGGCGCAGACGAATTGCTACTTCCTGTACCGGGAGGGAAGCGCGGACTGCATCGTCATCGATCCGGCGGACCAGGGCGGCAATATTTATAAGGCTTTGACCAAGAATGGCTTTGAGGTAAAGGCTATTTTGTTGACGCATGGGCATTTCGACCATATCTGGGGCGTCCGGGAATTAAAGGAGCAGACGGGCGCTAAGCTGTACGCTTTGGAGGAGGAACGGGGCCTATTGCAGGACGCCCGCAAGAACGTGTCCGCCCAGACAGGCAGGCCCTGCACCCTGGAAGCGGATGAATATCTGAAAGATGGACAGGAGCTCCAATTAGCGCAGATGGACCTCCGTGTCATTGCGACCCCGGGCCATACCGCGGGAAGCTGCTGCTTCTATTTTCCAGAAGCCGCGTTCCTGGTGAGCGGAGACACCTTGTTCCAGGAATCGGTAGGACGGACGGACCTCCCTACCGGAAGCATGTCCCAGCTCGTCCGTTCCATCCGGGAGAAATTGTTCCTTTTGCCGGAAGAGACCAAGGTCTACCCCGGGCATGGAGACAGCACCACGATAGCAACAGAGAAAAAGTATAATCCATTTTGCCAGTGACAAGCCGGACGAAATGGCGCGAAAAAAGGGGGCGGGTTTGCCTGTGCGTAATGCACGCGCTCATCCGCCCCTGTTTCATGATCGTGAGGACCCTATGTTAGTCGTAAAAATCAACCGTGCTAATTTTGAATATGATGTAAATGCCATAGTGCAGTCCTTTTTCCCGGAGGAGACAGTGAAAGTGCTGACCCCGGAAACGGGTGAGGCGAAGCGGAACCTTTGGGAAAAGGAGATCCGCATGGAGGTGGAGGTCGCGGAGGATGGGGCGAAGATGACTTGCAGCCCGGACCTTGGCGGCGTGCGGCATGGACCTGTGGAAGCGCCTAAGGCAGCGCCAGTGGAAGCGTCGTTGGTGGTCTTCTCCTGGCGGTATGACGCGGTAAAAGAGGAGGGCTTGGGCCTTAAGAATGGCTTCAAGCGCTTCCTGTACCGCAGCCTGGAGGAGTTGACGGGAAGAAAGCTGCCCTGGGGCGCGCTTACAGGGATCCGCCCCACCAAGATCGCTTATGCCCTGCTGGAACAGGGGAAAAGCGAGGCGGAAATCCTGGCCCATTATCAGGAGAGGTATTATGCCGGCAAGGAAAAGAGCTTGCTTGCCATCGAGATCGCCAAGCGTGAACGCGACCTTTTAAGCTCTATTGGGACAAGGCAGGATGGGGATCGGGGCAAGGCTTCGGACGAGGGAGGCATTCCATACGATGCTTCGGACGATGGTAATGGGGATAGGATCTCGGACGAGGGCGGCATTCAGACCGGCAGGAATTATGATGACAGCTACAGCCTGTATATCGGAATCCCTTTTTGCCCTACTACTTGCCTGTATTGTTCGTTCCCCTCTTTTTCCATCGGCGCATACCGCAAGCGGGTGGATGAGTACTTGGAATGCTTGCTTAGCGAACTGGAATATGTATCCGGGCGCTACCGTTTAAAGAGGCTGGACACTGTTTACATTGGGGGCGGCACCCCTACGACCCTGGACGAGGGACAGTTGGGACGCTTGCTGGGAAGGCTGCGGGAGCTGTTTGACTTTTCCACGGTCAAGGAATTTACCGTGGAGGCGGGTCGGGCGGACAGCATCACCTGGGGGAAGCTTATGGAACTGCACCGGCACGGTGTGACGCGCATCTCCATCAATCCGCAGACGATGAACCAGGAGACCTTGAAGGTCATCGGCAGGGCGCATACGGTGGAACAGGTGGCGGAAGCCTACCATATGGCCAGGCAGGCGGGCTTTGACAACATTAACATGGACATTATCCTGGGCTTGCCCGGCGAGGGTCCTTGCGAGGTGCAAAACACGGTCGACCGGATCGTGGAGCTTGCCCCGGACAGCCTGACCGTCCATTCCTTAGCCATCAAACGTTCCTCCCGGTTGAGCCAGTGGATCTTGGAAAACGGCGTATCCACGTTAAAAAATACGGACGAGACCATGGCGATCGCTGCCAAGGGGGCGGCGGCGCTGGGAATGAACCCCTATTACCTGTATCGGCAGAAGAACATGTCCGGCAACTTCGAGAACGTGGGCTATGCGAAACCGGGGAAATATGGCTTGTATAACATCCTCATCATGGAAGAGGTGCAGACTATCATAGCCTGCGGGGCGGGCAGCATTACGAAGGTGGTTCGTCCAGACGGGTGCATCCAACGGGCGGAGAATGTCAAGGAGGTGGCTCTGTACCTGGAAAAAATCGACGAAATGATTGAGCGGAAGAGAAGGCTGCTTCTTGATAATGCTTGAATCAGACGGAATTTGCAGGCAAATAAGAATTATGTACTGACAAAGGAGGTGTTTCTTATGGCAACTTCAAGCATCACGAAAAATTTTGTCATATCGGGCAAAAGGCAGGTGGAGATGTTCGCCGATGCATGTGAGGTATAGGATGAGCCTGAGGTTTTTTAATAAAATTTTCGTCGCCTATTCGGGTATTACCTTTTAACGGACGCCTAAAACAATTTTCACTTTTTTTGTTGCAATGATCATTGCCACATAAAAAACAAGAAGATAAACAGGGAATACTCCCATATTGATAAATTGCCCCAGAACGCCGCAGAGGGCTGGCGCA
>CANPWC010000134.1 GCA_947581905.1 uncultured Acetatifactor sp. | reverse complement strand
CAGGGCCCAATCCTCCTTGGGATCCAGCATTACGTTGAAAAACGGCCTGTCCTCATCCAGCAGTTCCTCCGCCCGAAACCCATAGAAACGAAGCAGCCAGTCCGCCTGGTAAAGCCGATGCTCCCGAAGCAGGGGCGGCCCCTGGCTTAAGGCGGGCAGGGACGCGTCCTGGTTCACATTGACGAAGGCGGAATAGAAGACCCTCTTTAGGTCAAACTTCTGATACAGGCACTCCGCCACCTGCAGGATCTGGTAATCGCTCTCCGGCGTCGCCCCAATGATCATCTGGGTGGACTGCCCTCCGGGCACGAACCTGGGCGCCTCCTGGTAAACCGTCAATTCATTCCGATTGGAATGGATCCCCTGCTGGATCTGCCGCATGGGGCCTAAGATGTTCTTCCGGTGCTTATTCGGCGCCAGCCTGCGCAAGCCCTCCGCCGTGGGCAGCTCCAGGTTCACGCTCATCCTGTCCGCCAGGAAGCCAACCCGCCGGATGACCTCCGGGTCCGCGCCGGGAATCGCCTTCACATGGATATAGCCTCGAAACCCATGCTTCGTACGCAGCAACAACAGAGTTCGATAGAGCAATTCCATGGTATAGGTGGGGCCCTGGAGGATGCCGGAGCTTAAGAACAAGCCCTCGATATAATTCCGGCGATAGAACTCCATGGTCAGGGCGCAGATTTCCTCCGGGGTAAACGTGGCCCTGGGCACATCATTGGAACGGCGGTTGCGGCAGTACCGGCAATCATAAACGCACTCGTTGGTCATCAGGATCTTCAACAAGGAGATGCAGCGCCCATCACTGCTGAAGCTGTGGCAGATGCCGGCCGCGATGCAACTTCCCATATCCCGCCCGTTCCCCTTACGCTCCACGCCGCTGGACGTACAGGCCACGTCATACTTCGCCGCATCCGTTAAGATGCCCAGCTTCTCCATAAGCCCCATCGAGCCCTGGTCCGGCAAAAAAACCATTTCTTACTTCCCCTTTCCAACAAGGCCGTCCTCATCATCCTTTTTAGAAACAGAACATATGTTCTGTTTTCAGGATAACACAGGTTGGAAGAAAATGCAAGCATGATTCGCATATTATCTTTGCCATGGTAACCGTTCCATTGAAAATAAAGAATAAGTCTTGCAAATTTCCAGGAATTGCGTTTTAATAGTACTGGCTAAAAAAGCATATGCAAACAAAAAGGAGCCGAAACGCTCTAGAATGGAGATTTTATGATGAATTGGAATGTGCCACAAGACTACAAGTCAGACCTGAACCTATACGAGACGCAGGTCGCCATCAAGACCGTGAAAGATTTTTTCCAATCTATGCTGTCCAAACAGCTCCAGCTTTTGCGCGTGACCGCGCCCCTGTTCGTGGATCCTGCATCGGGGCTGAACGATAACTTAAACGGCGTGGAGCGGCCCGTGGACTTCGACATCAAAGACCAGGGCGGCAAGAACGCGCAGGTCGTCCAATCCCTGGCGAAATGGAAACGGTACGCCTTGAAGAAATACGGCTTTTCCGTGGGAGAGGGGCTTTATACGGACATGAACGCCATCCGCAGGGATGAGGAAACGGACCAGATCCATTCCATCTACGTGGACCAATGGGACTGGGAGAAGATCATCACCAAAGAGGAACGCACCCTGGACACGCTGAAAGACGTGGTGAAAGAGGTGTACAGCGTCTTGCGCAAGACCGAGAAATATATGTCCATCCTTTACGACTACATCCAGGAAATCCTGCCCTATGACATTTTCTTCATCACCACCAGGGAATTGGAGGAAATGTACCCGGACAGCACCCCCAAGCAAAGGGAATACTACATCGCCAAGGAAAAGGGCGCCGTCTGCGTCATGCAGATCGGCGACAAGCTAAGCGACGGCAAGCCCCATGACGGCAGGGCGCCGGACTATGACGACTGGGCGCTGAACGCCGACATCATCGTCTATTACCCCGTCCTGGACATCGCCCTGGAGCTGTCCAGCATGGGCATCCGCGTGGACCGGGACTCCCTTTTGTCCCAGTTGGAGAAAGCGGGCTGCCCGGAGCGCGCCGACCTTCCGTTCCAGAAAGCGATCCTAAACGAAGAGCTTCCTTATACCATCGGCGGCGGCATCGGGCAATCCCGCATCTGTATGTTCCTGCTGCGCAAAGCCCACATCGGCGAAGTGCAGTCCTCCCTTTGGCCGCAAGAGGCCATGGAGAACGCGGCAAAGGCAGGCATACAGCTCTTATAAAACGATCCATGGGATATGGTTGGAAAAGGCGCATGCCTCACTGCACGACCAAATTGGAATATCCCATCAGACTCTCATCCACCGCCTTGGCGGCTTCCCGTCCTTCCCTGATGGCCCAGACCACCAGGGACTGGCCGCGGTGCATGTCTCCGGTCACGAAGATATTGTCCACGCTGGTACGGTACGCCCCCGGGGCGGTCTTTACATTGGTACGCTCGTTCAATTCCACGCCGAAGGCTTCCGCCACATACTTCTGGGCTCCCAGGAAGCCTGCCGCGATCAGCACGATGTCCGCGGGAAGCACCTGTTCGCTGCCTGGGATCTCTGCCATGTTCATCCGTCCCGAGGCCGGATCCTTTACCCAGGACAGCCTGACGGTCTTTACGCCGCACAGGCTTCCGTCTTCCTTTTTCAGAAATTCCTTGACCGTGGTCTCATAAATCCTGGGATCATGCCCGAACAGGGCGATGGCCTCTTCCTGGCCGTAATCCGTCTTGCACACTTTAGGCCATTCCGGCCAGGGATTGTCTTCCGCCCTCGTATCCGGCGCTTTCGGCATCATCTCGATCTGGGTCACGGACCGGCAGCCATGGCGGACGCTGGTCCCCACGCAGTCATTCCCGGTATCTCCGCCGCCGATGATGATGACGTCCTTGTCCTTGGCATCCACATATTTCCCATCCGCGAAACCGGAGTCCAACAGGCTCTTGGTATTGGCTTTCAGGAAGTCCACCGCGAAATAGATCCCTTCCGCGTCCCTTCCGGGAGCCTTGATGTCCCTGGGGTTGGACGCGCCGCAGGCTAAGACCACCCGGTCGAAGTCATGGAGCAGCTTATCCGCCTTGACGTCCTTGCCGATATCCGCCCCGGTGACGAACGTGACCCCTTCCTCCTGCATCACCTGGATCTTACGCTCCACGATCTTCTTGTCCAGCTTCATATTGGGGATGCCATACATCAACAGCCCGCCGATGCGGTCCGAACGCTCGAATACCGTCACCAGATGGCCCCGCCTGTTCAATTGGTCCGCCGCGGCAAGCCCGGAGGGGCCGCTGCCTACCACGGCCACCCGCTTGCCCGTGCGCACCTTGGGCGGCTTCGGCGCGGCATAGCCTTGCTGGTAAGCGTTTTCAATGATCGCGTACTCATTTTCCTTGGTAGAGACCGGGTCCCCGTTCAGCCCGCAGGTGCAGGCCGCTTCGCACAGGGCGGGACAGACGCGGGAGGTGAACTCCGGGAAGTTGTTGGTCTTCTTTAAGCGGTTATAGGCCTGCCTCCAGTTGCCGGTATACACCAGGTCGTTCCATTCCGGCACCAGATTGTGCAAAGGGCAGCCGCTCGCCATGCCGCAAAGCATCATGCCGGACTGGCAGAAAGGCACCCCGCACTCCATGCAGCGGGCCCCCTGCAGCCTCTGCCTCTCTTGGGGCAAATGTTCTTTAAACTCGTTAAAATGCTTGATCCTTTGAAGCGGTTCCTCTGATCTGCTGACCTCCCGCTGATATTCCATAAATCCAGTCGGTTTACCCATGGCTTACTCCTTTCTCGTGTTGGCATAGAACGCCTCGATCTGCGCCTGCTCCGCGCTCAGGCCTTTTTCCTCCATCTGTACGATGGTCTTTAAGACCCTTTCATAATCATGCGGGATGATCTTCTTGAACTTCGGCAGGTATTCCCCGAAATGCGCCAGGATCTCCTTGCCCTTTTCCGAGTTGGTTAAAGCCACATGCTCCTTGATCATCTCTTTCAGTTCGATCACGTCGTACTTGCTCGTGATCTCATAAGAGGATACCATTTCCTTATTCAAACGCATGTACAGGTCATTGTGCTCATCCAGCACATAAGCGATGCCGCCGCTCATGCCGGCCGCGAAGTTCTTGCCCGTCGCACCCAGGACTACCACCCGTCCGCCGGTCATATATTCGCAGCCATGGTCCCCCACGCCCTCCACTACGGCGATCGCGCCGGAATTACGCACGCAGAAGCGCTCTCCGGCCACGCCGTTGATGAAAGCCTTGCCGCTGGTCGCGCCATAAAGCGCCACATTGCCGATGATGATGTTGTCCTGCGCCCGGAAGGTGCTTCCCTTAGGAGGATAGATGATGAGTTTGCCGCCGGAAAGCCCTTTGCCGAAATAATCGTTGCTGTCCCCCACCAATTCCAGGGTGAGCCCCTTGGGGATGAACGCGCCAAAGGATTGTCCCCCGGCCCCCTTGCACAGCACATGGAAGGTATCTTCCGCCACGTCATCACCCAGCCGCCTGGTAATCTCGCTGCCGAAAATGGTGCCGAACGCCCGGTCCGTGTTGGACACGTCCACCTCGATGCTGCGCTTCTGGCCAAGCTCCATGGCTTTGCTGAACTGTTTTAACAAAACCCGCTCATCCAAAGTCTTTTCCAATTCAAAATCAAAGACCTGCTTCGGGTCGAACGTCACTTTCACCTTGCTTTCCTGGTAAGGGTTCGCCAGGATCAGGGACAGGTCCACTTCCTTCTGGCGCTCCGTCAGGTTCTCCCGGACTTTCAGCAGATCGGTCCTGCCTACCAGCTGGTCCACGGTGCGCACGCCCAGGCGCGCCATATACTCCCTCAGCTCCTGCGCCACGAAGCGCATGAAGTTTTCCACATATTCCGGCTTGCCGCGGAAATTCTTCCGAAGCTCCGGGTTCTGGGTAGCCACGCCCACCGGGCAGGTATCCAGGTTGCAGACACGCATCATCACGCAGCCCATCGTCACCAAAGGGGCCGTGGCGAAGCCGAACTCTTCCGCGCCCAGGATGGCCGCGATGGCCACGTCCCTGCCGCTCATCAGCTTCCCGTCCGTCTCGATGCGCACCTTGTTGCGCAGGCCGTTCATGATCAAAGTCTGGTGGGTCTCCGCCAGTCCCAGCTCCCAGGGCAGCCCCGCGTTATGGATGGAGCTGCGGGGGGCCGCGCCCGTCCCGCCGTCATAACCGGACACCAATATGACCTGCGCCCCCGCTTTCGCCACGCCGGCCGCGACCGTGCCCACGCCGGCTTCCGATACCAGCTTCACGGAAATCCTTGCGTCCTTGTTGGCGTTTTTCAGGTCATAGATCAGCTGCGCCAAATCCTCGATGGAATAAATGTCATGATGGGGCGGCGGGGAGATCAGCGACACGCCCGGCGTGGAATGCCTGGTCTTGGCGATCCAGGGATAAACCTTGCCTCCGGGCAGATGCCCGCCTTCTCCGGGCTTCGCGCCCTGGGCCATCTTGATCTGGATTTCCTTGGCGCTTACCAGGTAACGGCTTGTGACGCCGAAACGCCCGCTGGCCACCTGTTTGATGGCGGAGCAGCGGTTTAGGCCGTCGGGACCGATGGTAAGCCGCTCCAGGTCCTCCCCTCCCTCGCCGGAATTGCTCTTGCCATGCAGACGGTTCATGGCGATGGCCATCGTCTCATGGGCTTCCTTGGAGATGGAGCCATAGGACATGGCCCCGGTCTTAAACCTGGTCACGATGGAATCCACGCTTTCCACGTCGTCGATGGAAATCCCTTTCTTGGGGTAGTTGAAGTCCATCAAGCCCCTTAAATTCTTCACGGAATCTTCCCGGGTGACCAAGGCGGTATACTGCTTGAACATCTGGTAATCCCCCCGCCTGGTGGATTCCTGCAGCAGATGGATGGTGGCGGGATTGTATAAATGCTCGTCTCCCCCGCTCCTCATCTTATGGTGCCCGGGGCTGTCTAACGTCAGGTCGTTGGACAAGCCTAATGGATCGAAAGCCATGGAATGTAATTCATCCACCTGCTTCTCAATATCCTTTAAAGTGATGCCGCCCACGCGGCAGACCGTGTTGCTGAAATACTTGTTGATCACCTCAGGGGCGATGCCGATGGCTTCAAATATCTGGGAGCCCTGATAGGACTGGATGGTGCTGATGCCCATTTTGGAAGCGATCTTCACGATGCCATGGAGCACGGCGTTGTTATAGTCGTCCACGGCGGCATAGTAATCCTTATCCAGCATATGGTTGTCGATCAGTTCCCGGATCGTGTCCTGCGCCAGGTAGGGGTTGATGGCGCAAGCGCCATATCCCAACAGGGTCGCGAAGTGATGCACCTCCCTGGGTTCC
>CANPWC010000133.1 GCA_947581905.1 uncultured Acetatifactor sp. | reverse complement strand
GCTTGGCTTTCGGCCCCCAGGCTGCCCTCCTGCACCAGCTCCTCCACCAGGCGGTTGGTCTCCTGGGGGCCGTAAGCCAAGCCCAGCTGATAGTAAGGTTCCTCCAAGAGGTAGGCGTCCTTATAATCCTTTTGGTAGCAGATCAGTTGGGCGAGGATATAATCCTTGCGTTTTTCCTGGAAATCGGGATAGTAGGGGACTGTAAGGCCGGTGCGCTGGCAGAACTCCGTCACCATCTCATACTGCGCCCTTGCCTCGATCTGGCCCCAGGCCCCAATGATGCAGTCATATTCCTCGATGGGCTTGGCCAGTCCATATAACCGCGCCTGTATGTCGTCCAGGAAAGCGTCCCCGGCATTCCCGCCGCCCTGCGCCGTATCCTGCGCGTCCGCACCGCCCTGCGCTGCCCCTTGCGCGAAGTCTTCCTCCAGCTTGGCCAGCCCCACTCGGAACTGCGCATAGCTTTGGATCTGCTTCAGGTGGGACAGCATCATGCCCAAAAGGTCGCTTAAGGAAATGGGCAGTGGCAGGGTATAGCTTTCCAGGCCGCTTTCCATCATTTCATAGAAGACGGGCAGGTCCTTGTCCAGACGCGCCAGGATGTCTTCGGCGGGATAGGAAGCGCTTTTCAGGATATAATCGTCCTTGCTCCAGAAAAAAGTCTCATAGGAATGCCCTGACCGCGCGTCCTGGATCAGGTTCAACAGGTCGGCGAAGACGGGGGCGTAGTCCGGCCCCACGGCGGCGGTGGCGATGCCCATGGTCAGGTCGTCAGAGGCCATATCCGGGTTTATCAGCATCTGTCCCGCGCAATAGAGGGAGAAAACGTTTAACAGGTGGTAGGAATCCATTTCGCTCCAATAATCGGGCTTTTTGATCTCATCGTACCGGCGCGCCGTCTGATAGACGGAGCGGATGAGGTCCAGGTTATAATTCATCTGCGCCAGCTGGTCGATCTCCATTTCACAATTATTCCAGGACCAGGTGCCCAGCCGGGCCCCCAGGGAATTTACCTCGTTTCGGAAAGCGATATATTCCTCCTCGCTGTCGTGCCGCCCGTTTTCATAAAGGGTCACGTCATTTCCCAAAGCGTCAATGAAAATGTTTTTATCATAAATATCCACCCAACAGCTGATGCCGAAATCAATCTGGGGATTTACGGCGAGGAACTTGTCCTTGAGCATTTTGGCGAAATAGGCGATGTCCTCGGCCTGGTGTAGGTTCCCTGGGTCATAATAATGTCCGATGACGCGGTCGCAGCAATCCGCCAGCTGCGCATAGATGTCATAATATTTCTCGAAGGTCGCTACCAGGTCTGGATTCTCATAGGCATAGGAATATCCCTGGTCGCCGAAGGTATAGGTGACGGTAGGGTCCACCCAGCCGCAGTCGGAAAATTCCGAGCCCCATACCCAGAGGGTGAACTTCATGCCCAAAGAATGTGCCGCCTCGGAGAGGATGCGGATCTGGGCATGGGCGGGTCCATAGCCTCCCACCCCTGCCCAGGTGGAACACATCTCTGTCACCTGGATGCCGGTGAAGCCGCAGAACCGTAGCATTTTCACATATTCATAAAGCTGGTCTTCCGAAAAATCGATCACATTGTTTTTCAGGGAGATGTTGGAGTTCAAGTAGGAGCCGCGGGTGAAGTTGACGTTCCACAACACGATGATGGCTTCCCGCTGCGCGATCCAGGGATCCGGCGTCTCTTCCACCTGGGCGGGCACATGGATGGTGCTGGCGGCGTTGCTTAGATGCGCCAGGGGGGTGCCGGTCTTGATCCAGCCTAAGTAAGCGTCCAGGAACAGGTGGACCTGGGCGGAAAGCGTCGAAAGGTCGGAAGATGCCAGGGTGACCTTCCCGTCTTTCACGGTCAGTTCCCCCTCCGTCGCTTTCTTATCCAGCACAAGGCGGATGGAGGGCTTAAGCGTGACCTTGGCGATGGGGACGTAGGCTCCCGCGGTCTGGGCGATATAATACTGCAGTTCCCTGCAAAGGGGCAGCAGGGATTTGTCCGAATAGGTGATGGCATATTCCTCAATAGGTTCTTCCCCAATCAGGACCGCATCTTTCACGTTCGTGCCCAGGTCGGAATAGCGTTCGCCATCCCCAAGCAGGAGGGCGCCGTCCTTTGCGGTGAAATGTTGGATGAGGTAGGAAGCGGCACGGACCAGCCCCTTTGGCTGGGGGGACAGGAGATAGAGGTTGGCGTCCTGCCTTAGAAGCACGAAAGCATGCTTCGGAAGGCCCTCCAGGTCTTCGCCCAGCCTGGCCGCGGCCGCCGCGTCACAGCTAAGGGACAGGGTGGGTTGGGTTGGGGCGTCCTGGCCGTCCCCTGCCGGAGGATCCGAGACGGTGCTTAAGGAGGAACCGAAAGCATCCCGGACCAAGTCGGAAATCTGTATGGAGGCTGCTTTTATATCTGGGGAATCGTCGCCCCCTTCCTCAAGGTAGAGCCCAAAGTCCTGGAGGCAAAGGGCATCGGCGGCATCCGTCCCCCCCTCTGGCGCGCATCCCGTGACAGAGGCAAGGAGGAAGGCAAAAGAAAACAAAAGGAAGATTTTACGCATGGCTTCCAAAATCCTTTCTTATCTTTCTGAAAATGAAGGTCCTTTCGGGAAATGGGAAAACGCCGGACGTCGTCTGGCCCTATTTGGCCACGGCATAGCCTAAGGGGGCATAGAAGCCGATGGCATCCGCCACTTCGCCCAAGACGTCGTCATAGACGATGATGTTGATGCCGTCCGTGGTCTTGTCATAAGCGAGGCGGTTGATCAGCACGGAGTGGACGTCGTCCACGGCGCTGGCCACATATTCCCCGTTGAACAGGTCCCCCGTCTCTAAATAATCCGTGCCGGAAGAACAGAAGAGGACTTTCCCGTCCCGCAGGATCCAGACATGCCGACCCTCATAAAATTCCTCCTTGATCCCCAGGTTTTCCAATCCTTCCTGGATATCCATATAATCGGATAAATATTCCCCATCCGTGGAGAGGAAGATGGTATAGCCCTTAAGGTCCGCCAGCATGTCCAAATAGGCATAGAGGTCGAAAGTCTGGCGGATGGTCAGCTGGTTTTGCACCTCATGGCCGCGTGCCTGCGCGTCCCGGTTCCAGAGGTCATACCTGGGATCGTTCCGCCTGTCATAAAGCAGGTAGTTGGTTGCCAGGTATTGCCCCAGGATGCGTGTGACCTTTTGCGCCCCGAAGTAATTGGTGTGGAACCAGTTGATGAAGTCCTGGTCCGCCTGGATGCCTAATTCCTCGTCCCGGTTGACCAGGTTGAGGAAAGGGACGTCATATTGGGCAAGATAGTCCTGGGCATAATGGTAGATCGCCTGATCCGTCCTGGGCGCCGCATAGGGGGCGGCAAAGAAGAGCAGTTGGAACCCTTTCTCCTGGGACAGGCTTAGGATGCGCTGCAGGTAGTCCATGATCGTGGAGGAAGGAGCGATGCTTTCCTGGCCGTCATAGGCTTCGGACGCGGGAATGGCCTCCGTGACAAATTCCGCGTGATAACCCACGAAAGGAGGCCGCTCGGAGAAATCCAGCCGTCCAAGCTCCTTGTAACGGGTATGGATGACGGGCCATTTCAGCCAGTAATCCCGAGGATCCCCTTCTGTTACCATTTCCCTGGCAGCCTGTAAGGAGTTCAGGGAAAAACGGAAAGGCAAAGTATTGCGGTAGAGGTTCCCCACCTCCGAATAGCCCTCGAAAGTCAGCCCATAGGCTTCGATGCAGACGACGTCCGGGCTTTGGGTCTTCAGGGCGTCCACAAGGCTATGGTAGGTGCCCGCCATATCCTGCCCGGAGATGGCCAGGTTCATGCTGCAGATGCCATAATCTTCCCACAGCATCGCGTTGTTGACCGCGCAGTAGCAGCGGCTGCTCCCCAAAAACAGCACGTCCACCAGGTCCTCGTCCAATGCGTGGAACGTATCCATGGAAGAATAATAGTCTCCCGCCGTATCTTTCCAGGAAAGGACGTCATAGACCTTCGCGGACAGCAGTAAGAAGATGCCGCAAAATAGGATAGAGCATGCCAGACGTTTGAGGCGCATCCCGCTTTCCTCCCTTTAAAATTGAAAATAGATGAATTGCGAGGATTCAAACGCTTCCCCGTAAATGCCATAAACGAGTATCGCCAGGACAAGGAGCCAGATGACGCCCCACCGGAACCAGACGCATTGTTCCTTAAGGAAGGCGGCCAGGTCCTGTTTTTTCAGGAAAAGCACCAGGTCCGCCAGGAAAAGCGCCAGCACAGCGACGATCAGGATGTTGAACTCGAACCGGTCCAACCCAAGCGTATAGAGCTCGCCGTTAAAGAGGGACCAAGGGTCCCATTGGGTAAAAAGCCTCTTGCAGTAGTCGAACGCCTTGCTCATCGATTCCGCCCGAAAGAAGATCCAGGCGAAGTCCACGAAAAGGAAAGTGGAAAGGGATTGGCCCAGCCGGAAGCTTAGGCTTTCCGTTTTACAATGCCACCGGGCATAGAGCTTCTGCCTGAAAGGGCGGGTGAGGTCTCCTGCCACCTGATAGAGGCCCTGGAGAAGCCCCCAGGCCAGGAAAGTCCAGTTCGCCCCATGCCACAGGCCGCTTGCGACGAACGTCGTCAGGATGTTGCCGTATTTGCGCAGCCTCCCGCAGCGGTTCCCGCCTAAGGGGATGTAGACATAGTCCCGGAACCAGGAGCTTAAGGAGATATGCCAGCGCCGCCAGAAATCGCTGACGCAGCAGGCGAAATAGGGGGTGTTGAAATTGTCCGTCAGGCGGATGCCAAGCACCCTGGCCGCCCCCACGGCGATGGTGGAATACCCCATGAAGTCACAATAAATCTGTAGGGCGAACCCCAGGGAGCCGGCTAACAGCGCCACCGTCCCATAGAGGTAATATTCGTCGAACACCGTGTCCACCAGAAGCGCCACCCGGTCCGCGATGACCATTTTTAAGAACAGCCCCCATACCATCAAGGTCAGCCCGCCTGACACGCTGCCGGGCTCCAAGAGCTTGCGGCGGTCCAGGTCTCGAAGCTGCCCCAAAAGGTTCTCGGAACGCTCGATGGGGCCGGCGACCAGCTGCGGGAAGAACGAGACGAACAAGGCGTAGCGCAGAGGGTTTCGTTCCGGGGGGATCTTGCGGCGGTATACGTCGATGACATAGCCCAGAGACTGGAACAGATAGAAAGAAATGCCCACCGGCAGCACGATGTCGAAGCCCCGGTGGAGCACGGTGATATTTAGGCCGGACAGGATGCGGTCCAGCGTATCCAGGAACCATCCGAAATATTTGAAATAGAACAATAATCCCAGGTCGATCACGGCACAGGACGCCACGATCAGCTTCCTTGCCGCCCCACGGTTCGCGTGGCTTAAGAGGATGCCGCCCAGATAGGTCACGACCGTCGCCCCTAACAGCAGGAAGACGTATTTCGCGTTCCAGCATAGATAAAAATAGTAGCTGGCGAGCAAAAGCCAGAGGTAACGCAGGCGCTTGGGCAGGATGACGCATAGGAGGATCACGATTGGGAAAAAGAATAGGAAATCAATGGAATTGAAAATCATGGAAGCCCCTCCTTCCTCTTTAGTTTGCGTCTTTTATGAGTATATCAAACATAAAAATGGCTGTCAACCGAAGAAAGCGAAGGAAGCGTATTGAAAAGCGGGAAAGGGCATGTATGGACGGCGCGGAAATGAGGCATATTATGGGAAAAAGAGGAATCCGTGCGCAGGCGGGACGGCATGGGAGAGGGAGGCGGGAAAGAGGCATGGAGGTAGGGTCCAGGCGGGACGGCATGGGAATGGGAAGGCGGGGAAGAGGCATGGAGGCAAGGTTCAGGCGGGACGTTGGGCGTATGGTCCAGGCGCTTCGAACCGGATGGGAAAGGAAGAAGGCCCTTGCCTGGTTCGGCATGGTGGTCTTATGTTGGCACGCGGTGATGGTCCCCTGCAGGGACGACCTGTTTTTCGCCAACGCGGCAAGGGGAGAATCCCTTTGGGCGTTTTTAGCCAGGCGTTATGAGGGCTGGACCTCCAGGCTCTTGATCGAAGGCTTGTTGGTGCTTTTGTCCAGGCGGCCCCTTTTGTGGGCGGCCTTGGATTGCCTTGCGTTCCTCCTGGCGGGGCGCTGCCTGCTGCGGCTTTTGTCTTTGGATGAGGCAGGGGAGGAAGGCTGCAGCGCGTTGGTGCTGGGAAGCTTCTTCCTAATCCCGGCGGAATGTTAAAACGGGGCCGGCTGGATCGCCACTTCTTTGAATTACCTTTGGCCCTGCTCGGCGGCCCTGTTCGTCCTGACTGTCGCGAAGAAGCTGCTTTGCGCGGAAAAGGTGGGGAAGTGGGAGCTTATGGTAGCCGTCCCGGCCCTGCTTTTTACGGCCAACATGGAGCTGGTCTGCGCCGCCCTGCTTGCCTTTTTCCTTTTGTCCGCCATCCTTTTCCGAAAAAGGTTTCATA
>CANPWC010000132.1 GCA_947581905.1 uncultured Acetatifactor sp. | reverse complement strand
AATAAAGCATTTTCCCATTGCGAAAAACAACATCATTTGATGTTTGCTTGGAATAACGGTTTATAAGTTTATCCTGCGTTCTTGAAAATACCCCTTGCTTTTTTGATGGGGATGGGTTAAAATGTTTTGGTGCGCAGGACAAAGGCGGCATCGGCCGGACCCCCAGGGCCGGAACCGAAAAGCGCGGTCCGTGCGTGAAAATCTATCAAGAGAGAGGACGAACACATGAAGAAGAGAAGCATTTGTTTCCTTCTGGCGCTTGTGTTGTCACTGGCACTTACACTGACGGCATGTTCAGGTAAGAGGCAGGGTGAGAGTACCGATTCTCAGATTACCATCGGAATACCTCAGGATGTGGAAGACAGCCTGGACCCCCACAAAGCGGTGGCGGCAGGGACGGAAGAGGTATTTTTCAACATTTACGAAGGGCTCGTCAAGCCCGACAGCGATGGTAACTTAAATCCCGCGATTGCAAGTGATTACGAAATATCGCCAGATTGGAAGACCTACACCTTTACCTTGCGTAAGGGCGTGAAGTTCCACAGCGGCAAGGAAGTGACCGTGGAGGACGTGAAATATTCCATTGAGCGCTGCGCCGATGAAAACGACGCGCTTACGTTCGTGGAGGCGTTTTCCAACATTGAGAGCGTAGAGACGCCGGACGAGTCCACAGTGGTCATCACGCTTAAGGAGCCCAACGCGGACTTCTTATGCGACCTGACGAGCGCGATCATCCCCGCTTCCAATGAAGACCCTGACAAGGTGTCGGACGGGACGGGGCCGTACCGGTTCGTGTCCCATGCCCCCCAGGAGAGCTTTGTCGTGGAAAAATTTGACGACTATTGGGGAGAGCCGGCGCATATCCAGACCGTGACGTTCAAAGTCTGCGCCAACCCGGATTCCCTGGTGATGGAGTTGAACGGCGGCTCCGTCGACATGCTTGCCCGGGTGACTTCCACCCAGGCGGCGCAGTTAAGCGATGATTTCCAGGTCTTGGAAGGCACCATGAACCTGGTGCAGGCCCTGTACCTGAACAATGCGGCCGCGCCTTTTGACGACGTGAGGGTGCGCCAGGCCTTGTGCTATGCCGTGGACAGGCAGGCGATCCTGGACCTGACCAGCGATGGATATGGGACCATTATCGGCAGCTCCATGTTCCCTGCTTTTGGCAAATATTATATGCCGGAATTGGCCGATTACTATGCCAAGGACATCGACAAGGCGAAAGAGCTGCTGGCGGAAGCGGGGCTGGAGGATGGGTTCACCTTTACGATCAAGGTCCCTTCCAACTACACGCAGCATGTTGAAGTGGCGCAGGTCATCGCCGAACAGCTGAAGGAGATCGGCGTAAATGCCGAAATCGAACTGATCGAATGGGAGACTTGGCTTTCCGACGTATACGCGGGCAGGGATTTCGAAGCGACCGTCGTCGGCTTGGATGCCTCCAGCCTGGCGGCCAGCTCCATGCTTAGCCGGTTCAATTCTGATAACGGGCGGAACTTCATCAACTACAATAACCCGGATTTCGATGCCGCTTATGCCCGCGCCCAGGCTTCCGTGGAGGACGGGGAGCGTACCGAGGCGTTCCAGGAATGTGAAAGGCTGCTTACCGAGACGGCCGCCAACGTATATATCCAGGACCTGGCGGAATTCGTGGCGCTCAACAAGAAATATGCCGGATATGAGTTTTATCCGCTTTATGTGCAAGACATATCAAAGCTCTACTTAGTGGAAGAGTAATTGAAGAGAGGAGACCACAGGTGAAGTACATTGGTAAAAAAATCCTGACCATGTTGCTTACGCTTCTGCTGGTCTCTTTTCTGGTATTTTTATGTTTTACGGTGATTCCGGGCGACCCGGCGGTGGCGAAGCTGGGGACGGACGCGACGCCTGAGGGCATAGAGATGCTGCGGGAAGAGATGGGGCTGAACCGGCCGTTTTTCGTCCGTTACGCGGACTGGCTGTTTTCCATGCTGCGGGGGGACCTGGGGCGCTCCTACAGCTATGAGAAGACGGTAGGGGAGTTATTGGCGGACAAGATCCCCATAACGGCCGCCATGAGCCTGATGAGCATGGTTTGGATCGTGTTGACATCCATCCCTTTGGGTCTTTATGCGGCCAGGCATGAGGGAGGAGCCATAGATCGGGCAATCTATGCCCTGGACCAGGTGCTCATGGCGGTCCCAGCCTTTTTCGCGGGGATTTTGATCACATTGGTCTTCGGCATCGCCTTCCGCCTGTTCGTGCCGGGCGGTTACGTGTCCTACAATAAGGACCTGGGAGGCTTTTTGTACTATATGATCTTCCCCTCCCTTTCCATCGCCCTGCCTAAGGCGGCCATGACGGTCAAGCTTCTGCGAAGCGCCTTGATCGGGGAGAAGAAGCAGGACTATGCCAGGACGGCTTATAGCAGGGGCAACAGCACCAAGGGGGTGCTGTACCGGCATCTGCTCAAGAACGCGATGCTGCCTTTGATCACGTTCCTCGGGATGAGCTTCACCGACATCATGGCGGGCAGCATCGTGGTGGAGCAGGTTTTCGGCATCCCGGGCATCGGGAGGATCTTGCTTACTTCCATTTCCCAAAGGGACTATCCCGTGGTCATGGGGGTCATCGTGGGGTTGGCAAGCGTAGTCATCCTGGTCAACGGCCTGGTGGACATCCTGTACCAGTTGTTGGATCCGCGCATTCGGATCGGCGGGAAATGATGGGGGCGGAAACTGTGAAAAAGAAGATGAATTTCAACCTCTTGGCGGGAGCCGTCTTAACCGGGGGGATGTTGTTATGGATCGCGGTCGGCTTCTTTTATCTGCCCTATGATCCGGAAGCCATGAGCCTAGAGCTTAAGTTCGCCGGGATGTCCCTGTCCCATCCTTTCGGATGCGACAACTATGGCAGGGATATTTTCACCCGGGTGATGGTGGGGGCCAGGACGACCCTGGCGGTCGCGCTGGGGACGGTCGGCATCGGGGCAGGCATCGGTACGCTGGTGGGAGCCGTGACTGGATATTTCGGCGGTTGGCTGGACGAGGTGCTGATGCGGGTCATCGACGCGCTATTCGCCTTTCCCAGCATCCTTTTGGCGCTGGTGGTCATCAGCCTCTTGGGCAGCGGCAAGTATCATGTGATCTGGGCGTTGGGCATCGCGTTCATCCCCAGCTTCGCCCGGGTAGTGCGCAGCCAATATCTGCTGCTTCGGGAGATGGATTATGTAAAGAACGCCAGGATCCTGGGGTGCGGGCATTTCCGGATCATGTTCGTGCATATTTTGCCGAATACGTTGGGCGTCCTGGTCCCTACCTTGATGATCGGCTTTAACAATGCGGTGTTGGCGGAGGCGGGCATGAGTTATTTGGGCATCGGCGTCCAGCCTCCTGACGCAAGCCTGGGGCGGATGTTGTCTGAGGCGCAGACCTATCTGTTCACCCAACCCATTTACGCCATCTTCCCGGGACTTGCCATCGTGGTGCTGGTGCTGGGCTTAAGCTTGTTGGCGGACGGGTTGGAGGCTGCCCGTTAAGCGGGCGGGAGGAGCTTATGCTGGAAATCAAGGACTTGAATATTGAATTTCATGACCATTCCAAACCGGAGACGGTTGTTTACGATTTCGACCTTTCCATGGAGGAGGGCGACATCGTAGGCATCGTGGGGGAGTCGGGCTCCGGCAAGACCATGAGCGCCCTGGCCCTGTGCGGCTTGTTGTCCAGGCATGACATGAAGAAGACGGGACGCATCCTTTTCGAGGGAAAGGAGCTGCTTACCTGCAGCCGCAGCGAAATGCGAAAGCTGCAGGGGAAAGAGATCAGCATCATTTTCCAGGAGCCCATGACCAGTTTAAACCCCGTGAAGAAAATCGGCTGGCAGGTGGAGGAAGCCTTGCGCATCCATGAAAAGTGCAGCAAGGAGGAGTGTTATGAGCGGGCGATCTGGGCGCTGCGGGAAGCGGAGCTGCCGGAACCGGAAAAGGTATATGGGCAGTATCCCCATGAATTATCCGGCGGCATGCGGCAGAGGGTGATGATCGCGGCCGCCATCGTGTGCCGCCCTAAGATCTTAGTGGCAGACGAGCCCACCACGGCCCTGGACGTGACGATCCAGTCCCAGATCATCCGGCTTTTGCAAAAGCTTAACCGGGAACAGAAGACGGCGGTGCTGTTCATTTCCCATGATTTAAGCCTGGTGCGGCGGTTGTGCCGAAGGGTCGTGGTGATGCAAAACGGCTATATCGTGGAGCAGGGGGATGTAGAAGAGGTGTTCCTCCACCCTAAGGAGGAGTATACGAAGCGGCTGATCGCGGCAATCCCCTCCTGTGATCCGGGCAAGCCAAGGAGGCCGAGGCCCGCGGGGACGGTGCTTAGCGCCGTCAATGTGCGCGCCGGGTATCGAAGCGCACAGGCTTTTTTAAAGTCTGGCGACGACAAGGAGGTCCTGAAAGGGATTTCTTTTACCCTGGGAAAGGGGGAGATCCTGGGCCTGGTGGGAGAGAGCGGCTGTGGGAAAAGCACGTTGGCAAAGGTTCTGGTAGGGTTGAAAAAGGATTATGAGGGCGAGGTGGAATGCACAGGCGGGCGCGGCCTGGAGGGTCAGCCGCAGGAGGGAGAAGCCTCCCAGGGCAAGGTGCGCATGGTGTTCCAGGACCCTTACAGTTCCCTGAACCCGTCCAAAACGGTGGGATGGATCTTGGAGGAGCCTTTGCGTCTTTCAGGCGGTTTCTCAAAAGCCGAGAGGCGTAAGAGGGCGGAACAGATGTTGGAGCGGGTAGGGCTTGGCCGGGAAGTGGCGGCACGTTATCCGAGGCAGCTTTCCGGCGGGCAAAGGCAAAGGGTGTGCATCGGCCTGGCTTTAATGAGCGAGCCGGACGTATTGGTGGCGGACGAGGCGGTATCCGCCCTGGATGTGACCATCCAGGCGCAGATCCTCGCGCTTTTGGCGCGGCTGCAGGAAGAAATGGGGTTGGCCATCCTTTTCATTTCCCATGATTTGAGGGTGGTGTACCAGCTCTGCGACAGGGTCATGATCATGCGTGACGGTGAGATCGTGGAGGAGGGGACGCCGCAGGAGATTTATTTCCATCATGCCCATCCCTATACCGGCCAGCTCCTGGAAGCCGCGGGGCTTAGCGCTGGGGCGTAGGGAACGTAAGGCTGTGTCAGCCTGGAAGGAAGGTTCATATGAAAAACACAAGAAGAAGCGGAATCTTGCTGCCGGTTTCCAGCATCCCGTCCCGGTTCGGGATCGGGACTTTTTCCAGGCAGGCTTATGAATTTGTGGATTTCCTGGAAGAGGCGGGCCAGAAGCTTTGGCAGATCCTGCCCCTTGGCCCTACCGGCTATGGGGATTCCCCTTACCAGCCTTTTTCCACGTTCGCGGGAAACCCTTATTTCATCGACTTGGAGGAATTGATCCAGGCGGGGTTCCTTACGCAGGAAGAGTGCGATCGGGCGGATTACGGCGGAAACGACCATTATGTGGATTATGAGAAGCTTTACCACAGCCGTTACCCATTGCTTCGCACGGCCTTTGAAAGGGCGCGCCTGGCAGGGGTGGAGTCGACCCCGGCATATCAGGATTTCGTGAAGCGCAACGCTGTCTGGTTGGAGGACTATTGCCTGTTCGCCGCCGTGAAGGACAGCTTCGGGGGCGCCTGCTGGACGGAATGGGAAGAAGACATCCGCCTGCGCAAGCCCTCCGCCGTGGAGTATTACAGCGGCCAACTGGCAAGCCAGGTGGCATACCAGCGTTTCCTGCAATACCTGTTTTCAACGCAGTGGCAAAAGCTCAAGGCATATGCCAATGGAAAAGGCATCCGCATTGTGGGGGACCTTCCTATTTATGTGGCGCTTGACAGCGCGGATACCTGGGGGAACCCGCAGCTGTTCCAACTGGATGAGGAACATAAGCCGACCGCGGTGGCAGGCTGCCCGCCGGACGCGTTTTCTGAGACAGGACAATTGTGGGGGAATCCCCTCTATGATTGGGAATACCACAAGAAGACGGGATATGCCTGGTGGATGGCCCGCATCCGCCATTGTTATGACCTTTATGATGTGCTGCGTATTGACCATTTCCGTGGTTTTGATGAATATTGGGCGATTCCCTATGGGGACCCTACCGCCCAGAGGGGTTGTTGGCGCAAGGGTCCGGGCATGGACTTGTTCGAGGTGATGAAGCGGACCTTGGGGGAGAGGGAAGTGATCGCGGAAGATTTGGGCTTTTTGACGCCCAGCGTCAAGGAGCTGTTGAAGCGTACCGGGTATCCCGGCATGAAGGTCCTCCAGTTTGCCTTTGATTCTGATGGGACCAATGATTATCTGCCTCATAATTATGACAAGAATTGCATTGTTTATACAGGCACCCATGACAATGACACCACCCTTGGATGGCTTGACGAGGGACCGGCGGCGCGCAGGCGCACGGTTTATGCTTATCTGGGTATGGAAGAGGAGGAACCGGCAGACGATAATGCCAGGGAGGAAAAGAGGAAGCGGGC
>CANPWC010000131.1 GCA_947581905.1 uncultured Acetatifactor sp. | reverse complement strand
CAGGCAGCCGTAAAGTCCTGCAGCCAGGGGCGCACCACGGCCCGTTCCCCAGAGGCGACCGTTCCCAGCTCCTCAAGGGAGGCCGTCATTGCCGCCAGGATGGTCTCATAGGGCTGGGCGTCCGGCACCGGCAGCCCGAACACCCCTTCCGCATAATGGGAGGGGTAGACCATCGGGCAGATGGCGTCCAGCGTCGCCCCTAAGGCAGCGTAATCCTGGCCCACCCGGACCACGTCCACGTCATTGCCGATGATGGTGCCGAACACGTCCGCCGTCACAGGCAGGCCCTCCTGTGCAAGCTCTTCCTTGACATAAGACAGGAAATCGGAAATCGCCTGCTGCTTCGGATAAGCCTCCAGGTCCACGCCGTATTGGGCGGCGTCCGCTTCGGAACCGATCGGGAAACGTACATAATCGAACTGCACCTCATCAAAGCCCAAGCTGCCAGCCAGCCGCGCCGTTTCCACCAAATAGTCCCACACCCCTTTCGCATAGGGGTTCACCCAAGCTACGCCGTTGCCGTCCACCACTGCCGCGCCGTTCGGCGTAAGCAGGGCCAGGTCCGGGGCGTTCTTCGCCAGATAAGGGTCCTTGAAGCATACGATGCGGGCGATGGTATAGACGCCGTGCGCCTTGAGCGTCGCCATGAACTCCTCCATGTCACGGATATAACCGACCCCCGCACCCCGGACCAGGTCGCTGCCCTCCTGGGGCTTGAACGTGATCTCGCCATTGTCGTTCTTTAAGTCGATGACCATGGCGTTTAACTCCGTGTGGTCCACCAGGTCCAAAAGGTCGTCAAAGCCGTCGCTTCCCGCCATCGGGCCGGTCACATAAATGCCTTTCACCTTCGGACGGTCCGGGTCGGAAGCGTACGGGGTTAGCTGCGGCTCGCCGGCCCCAGGCTGCGGCTGGCCGTTCCCTGGCTCGCCACTTCCGGGCTGGCTGCCTCCTGCTTGGCCGCTCTCGGACTGGCTGCTCCCTAGCTCGCTAGCCCCAGTCTGCGATTGTCCGCTCTCCGACTGTCCGCTCCCTACTTGTCCGCTTCCGAGCTGACCGTTCCCCGATTCATCGCTCTCGTCCTGCCCGCTCTCATCCTGACCCGCGCTCCCCTGTCCGCCCGAGGCGTTTCCCAAGGGTTCTTCCAGGGAAGCCTTCCAGGAAGAAGCCCCCTCCTTTCCCTGCGCCGCCTGGCCGCCTGCGCCGCCGCTTTCCTGGGGAAGCAGATAGCGATATCCAGAATAGACGCCCGCCGCCAGAAGAAGCAAAAGGACGCCCAAGAGGGCTATGCGCTTCGCGGCCCGCGCCGTCTTCCTGCGGCGGTACTCCCTGCCCCAGGCAGGCGTGACCCTGCGGTATACCAATTCTTCCCTTCTTCTGCGCCTTCGATTTCTTCTCATGCCATGGTTTCCTTTGTCATCTGATTTCTTTTCTCTGCTAAGTCCTACGCGTCCTGATTTCGCGTAGAGTAAGTATAACACTTCATGTCCGCTTTTGCCACCTATTTTTATCACAATTCGCTTGCGAAATCCCCATAATGCGCTAAAATAAAAGAAAAGCAATAAAAGAAAAGCGCATCATCCGCCCGCGCAGGGCGGCAAATCCAAACAAGGATAAGCCCAAGGAGGAAATTAGATGGAGATTAGAAATCGCATTCGCGATTTCTAATCGCCCCATCGCGTAAACGCTCCGGAATGGAGATTATTATGTTTTATCAAGACCGCATCTGGTTCGGCGTATCCGAGGGGGAAAAGGTCTGCATCCTGCCCCGTATGGCGAACCGCCACGGACTCATCGCCGGGGCCACCGGCACCGGCAAGACCGTCACCCTTAAGGTGCTGGCGGAATCCTTTAGCGACGCGGGCGTGCCCGTGTTCCTGGCAGATGTCAAGGGCGATTTGTCCGGCATGTGCCGTCCCGGGGAAGCGGGGGACGACTTAGAGGAACGCATCCGCCGCTTCGGCCTAAAAGACGCCGGCTTCCACCCCCAAGCCTACCCTACGGCATTCTGGGACATCTACGGCAGGATGGGCATCCCGCTTCGCACCACCATATCGGAAATGGGCCCCGTGCTGTTGTCCAAGCTCATGGGGCTGACCCCTACGCAGTCGGACATCCTCACCGTGCTGTTCAAGGTCGCGGACGACCAGCAGCTGCTTTTGATCGATACCAAGGACCTGAAAGCCATGCTGCAATACCTGGGGGAGAACAGCCAGGAGCTCTCCATGGAATACGGCAACATTTCCAAGCAAAGCATCAGCGCCATCATCCGCCATGTGGTGGCACTGGAATCCCAGGGCGGGGACGCCTTCTTCGCCGAACCGACCCTTAACATCGCCGACTGGTTCTTTACCGGGACGGAGGGCAGGGGAGGCATCAACATCTTGGACTGCCGGGAGCTGATCCAGGACGGCACCCTCTACTCCGCGTTCCTGTTATGGATGCTGTCGGAGCTCTTTGAAGCCCTCCCGGAGATCGGCGACCCGGACAAGCCGCGCATGGTCTTCTTCTTTGACGAAGCCCATCTTCTGTTCCAGGACATCTCCAAGCCCCTGCAGGCTAAGATCGAGCAGGTCGTAAAGCTCATCCGGTCCAAGGGCGTGGGCATCTACTTCATCACGCAGAACCCCAGGGACATCCCGGATGGGGTCTTAGGGCAGTTAGGCAATAAGATCCAACATGCCCTGCGCGCTTATACGCCCAGCGATGAAAAAGCCATCAAGGCCGCCGCGGACTCTTTCCGCCCCAACCCCGCCCTGGATACGCGCCAGACCCTGACCCAGCTGGGGACCGGAGAAGCGTTGGTCTCCGTATTGGACGAGGACGGCGTCCCCGGGATCGTCTCAAGGTGCAGCATTTTGCCGCCCCAAAGCCTGATGGGGGCGATTTCGGACCGGGAAAAGGAGCAGGAGGTGCTGCGCAGCTCACTATATTTAAAATACCAGGATATGGTGGACCGCGACTCCGCCTATGAATTTTTAAAGCGCAAGGGCGAACAGGACGTTTTGGAAGAAGAGCAGAAGAAGCTGGAAGAAGCGCGCAAGAAGCAGGAGGAAAAAGAAGCCGCCGCGAAAGCGAAACAGGAAGAAAAGGAAGCCGCCGCGAAAGCGAAACAGGAAGAAAAAGAAGCCGCCGCCAAGGCGAAACAAGCGGAAAAGGAAGCCGCCGCGAAAGCGAAGCAGGAGGAAAGGGAGGCAGAAAAGCGCAGGCGCGCCATCTCCTCCGGCGTAAAGAGCGTCGCCAACACCGCCGCAGGAACCATTGGCAGGGAGATCGGCAACAACTTAGGCAAGCAGGTAGGCGGAAGCTTCGGGAAGAAATTGGGCGGCAACCTGGGCGCTTCCCTGGGGAGGAGCATCCTGGGCACCTTCCTTAACTTCCGCTCTTAAGCCGCCCCAACTCCCCATCAAGCGCCTTTCTTGAAAAAGCGATAAATCATCGGGGCCGTGATGATGCCGGAGAAGATATCGGAAAGCGCTTGGGACATCTGGATCCCCCAAAGCCCGAACAGGCGGCTGGTGACAAGCAGGATGGGGATGAACAAAAGCCCGCTGCGGATACTGGATAAGAAGATGGCTTTCCCGCTCTTCCCGATGCTTTGGAACAGCATGTTCCCGCTTAAGCATAACGGCATGACCAAAAGGGCCAGGCACTGCATCCGCAAGGCGGGAATGCCCACCCGGATCACCTCCGGGTCCTCCCGGAACGTCCTTATGATCGGTTCCGCGCCGACAAACCCGACAAGGGCCATGATGGCAAGCACGCCGGTGGAGAACAGCCAGGTAAAGCGCCAGGCCTCTTTCACCCGGTCATAACGGCCCGCGCCGTAATTAAAGGCGCTGACCGGCTGGAAGCCCTGGCCGATGCCAATGCCGATGCAGAACAGGAAGTTGATCACCCGGGACACGATGCCCATGGCCGCGATGACGGCATCCGCCACGGCCACGTCGGTATAACGGATGGCGCACTGGTTCAGGATCATGACGGAAATGCTGGTCAAGCCCTGGCGCATCATGCTGGGGAAGCCCACGAGGATGATCTCCCGGACATACTGGAACTTCCTGGCGATATATTTTGGATGGAAGTTCGTCTGAACCTTCTTTTTCAAGAAAGGCATAAGCAGGATCAGGGCGCTGATGTACTGGGAGACGGCGGTGGAAATGCCGGCCCCGGCAATCCCCATGGAGAAATGCCGGATCAACAGATAATCCCCGAAAATGTTCAGAAGCCCGCCGGAGCCCAGCCCGAACATGGCGAAGATCGCCTTGCCCTCATAACGCAGGATGTTGTTCATGACGCAGCTGGACGCCATGGCGGGAGCCGCCAGCAAGATATAGGTGCTGTACACCCGGGCATAAGGCAGGATGGAGTCCGTGCTGCCCAAAAGGTACATAAGCGGCGTAAGGAACAACAGCCCCAGGGTTGTGATGGCAAGCCCGCAGAGGAGGGACAGATAGAAGCTGGTGGCCGCATAGGTCCTGGCTTCCTCCAGGCGCTTCTGCCCAAGCTTGCGGCTTAAGCAGCTCCCGGAGCCCTGCCCCAGCATGAAGCCGAAAGCCTGGATGATGGCCATCAAGGCGAACACGATCCCCACCGCCCCGCTGGCGCTGGTGCCTAAGGTGCTGACGAAGTAGGTGTCAGCCATATTATAGACGTTCGTCACCAACATGCTGATGGTGGTGGGCAGCCCCAGCGTCAGGATCAGCCGATGGACGGGCGTCTTTGTCATACGTTCATATTGACGATCGGAAAGGTTTTCTACAGAACCCATGGTTGGTCAACTCCTTCTTCCCTATTTTGATGGAAAAGAAGGAAATTGTCAAGCCTCATCGGTTATCCACCTTTTCCGGATACAGGTCATGATGGGAGAGGCGGTCGAACGCGACTTCCTCCCAACGGGTGCCCGGCTTGCCATAATTACAGTACGGATCGATGGAAATGCCGCCCCGAGGGGTGAACTTGCCCCAAACCTCGATGTACTTCGGATCCATCAGGCGGATCAGGTCTTTCATGATAATGTTCACGCAGTCCTCATGAAAATCCCCATGGTTGCGGAAACTGAATAAATACAGCTTCAGGGATTTGCTCTCCACCATGCGCTCCCCCGGCACATAGGAAATCGTGATGGAAGCGAAATCCGGCTGCCCCGTCATCGGGCAGAGGCTCGTGAACTCCGGGCAGTTGAATTTTACAAAGTAATCGTTTCCCGGATGCTTGTTGGGAAAAGCCTCCAACACCTCCGGCGCATAATCCGTGGGATATTGGGTGCGGCTGCCTAACAGCGTGACGCCCTCCATCTCCTGCTTCGTCCTTCCGCTCATCTTCTCCTCCTTTTTACGGTCCGCCGGCATGCCAAGCTTAAAGGCACGCCTGCCCTTTTACGTCCGATCTAAGCCATCTCCTAACGGAACACCCGCTCCAGCACCTTTACCAGCAAAGCCCCGCAGATGCCGGGGATGAGCTGCCCGATGCACAGGTTGAGCGCCATCAAACCATAAGGCATCTTAAGGATGTAAGAAAGCCAGGTGGCGACGCCAAGGCCCGGTATGAAGATGATCGGCAGGGCCAGCAGCCATTTGTTCCACTTTTGTTTCCGGATGACGACGCCGCAGGCCGCCGTCAGGATGCCGACTATGAAGCCGCCGATCAAGTCCAACAGCCCCATGCCGCCAATCAGGTTGGACAATAAATTAGCCAGGCCCAAGGGAAGCACCAAGAACGGGAACAGGTAAGAAAGCGCGTACAGCGCGGTTGCGATGCGAATCTGATAAGCCCCAAAGGAAAACCCCTGGGTACAGAACACGATGACGACATAGATCGCGATGACCATTGCAGAAAACGTCAGTTTCTGCACGTTGCTCATATTATTTTTTTCCATTTGCCTACCTCCACAGGAAACACGACGACCCGCCGGCACTTCTCTTCGTCCCGCGCCGGGCTTGGGCAAAAGCCCTGCCGTTTCGGATCGCCCCTAGTTTTATTTAATGACAGGATGGTCTCGAACTGTCCATTCCATGTTGGGAAGCGGCGCTGCCTGAACGCGGCAGCCCTTATCCAATCAACGAATCGGGAAAATACCCGAAAACGCCCCAAGGAACCTTAAGGCTTCCGCCTGGATTCCCTGGGGCAGGGAAAGCTTGCTTGATTATTTCGCGGCTAATTCCGCTTTCAGCTTCTCGGTCAGGGCAGGGACGATCTTGTTCAGGTCGCCGACGATGCCATAATCCGCCACGTCGAAGATGGGAGCCGTCTCATCCTTGTTGATGGCGATGATGATGTCGGACTCCTCCATGCCGGCCAGGTGCTGGATCGCGCCGGAGATGCCGATCGCGAAATAAACGTTCGGACGGACGGTCTTGCCGGTCTGTCCTACCTGGAGCGCCTTAGGCTTCCAGCCTGCGTCCACGACCGCACGGGAACAGCTCACCGTGCCGCCGATCACCTCGGCCAAATCCTCCAGGATCTTGAAATTCTCGGGGCTGCCTACGCCACGGCCGCCGGATACCAGGATCTTGGCATCCATGATGTCCACGGTGTCAGCCACGGCCTTGACCACATCCAGGATCTCCACATACTTATGGTCCGGGGTGAAGCCGGGATTGAACTCGATGACCTCGGCCTTAGCGCCGGGCACCCTGTCCCTCTTCTGCATGACGCCGGGACGGACCGTAGCCAT
>CANPWC010000130.1 GCA_947581905.1 uncultured Acetatifactor sp. | reverse complement strand
GGACAGCCCAATTACCGGATATTCGCCCGCAAGGACCCTTACCGCCACAGCGGGGGGAGCGCCATGGAGCGCTCTTACCTGTTCGGCTGGAACGAGACGGAGCCTGTCACTTTGGAAAACAAGAAGAGCATCCTGGCCCATGAGATGGTGCATAACTGGCCTCATTTGAATGAAAAAGAGGTTGGAAGCACCACCTGGTATTCGGAAGGGGCGGCAGATTATTACAGCGTGCTTTTGCCGCTGCGTTTAGGGCTGGTCACGCCCCAAGAAGCCAGGGGAGAGCTGGAATCCATGACGGATTCCTATTATACCAACCCGACCCGCCATTTGGGCGAGCTGGAGGCGGCGAAGGTCTGCTGGCAGGATTTGCGGGCGCAGAAGCTTTCTTATGGCAGGGGAATGGTTTTCCTGGCGAATACGGACGTGAAGATGCGCCTGGCCACGGAGGGGAAAAGGGGCATCGATGACGTGGTGCTTGCCTTGCTAAAGATGCGGCGCGAGGGGAAATGGGTGGAAAATGAAGCCTTTTTAGGGCTGGTCAAGGACCTTTCCGGGGTCGATGTGGAAGAAGATTTCCAGGTCATGCACGGCGGCGGGCATTTCGCGCCCTTGTCCGGCTGCTTTGACGGACGTTTCCGTGTGACGCCCAAGGAAGCTGCGGAAGCGGATACCGGCAAGATGGTGACGGCATACCATTGGGAGGTCGCCTGAATCCACAGGCCGCCTCCTGTAGGGGGCTGTCCATGCAAATGGTCCTTGATTTTTAAGTTTCTCATAGGATGTGTTTGGAATGAATAATTCCTTCGTTTCTGGCAAGAATAGTCGTAGTAAAAAGCAACGCGAACTTGCAGGAATGGAGGAAATTATGAGGAAAAACAACAAAAGCGATATCAGGCGGGAACGGATCATCATGATCGCGTCGTCCGCTTTTGTAATGGCGGCGCTGACGGCTACCGGAGTCTATATCAAGAGCAACACGAAGCCCGAGGATGACGGGTATTCCATTGATTTCGGGCAGCTGGAGGGCGGCGTGGAAGATGGCCAGCCGGACGATGGGCTGGGAGGGCTGATCGACCCTTCCCTGCAGGACGGCTGGGACCTGCCGGGCGGCATGGCGTCTGGGGTGGCGGCGGAGGATGATCTGGACTATGATCCCGCTTCCGAGGCTGGTTCCACCCAGATTGAGATTCCAGGGCTTACAAGCCAGGAAACAGGGCAGGGCCTTGAGGGGGATGACTCCATGAAGAAAGACTTCTCCGGGCAGTCCGCCCCGAAGGGTGTGAAAAAGGATCCTGAGGAACCGGCCAAGGCGGACGGAACTGACACGAAGCAGGTGGCGGACGTCCCAGAGGAAGCCGGAACGGATGGGACGAGCCTGGAAGCAAGCGCTGGGGAAGCCGCGGAGATTTTGGAAGATGCCGGGCAGCAGGAGGCGTCCGCCCAGCCCGGACCGTTACAGTTTCGGGAAGAAAGCGGCCTGGTCCGACCGGTCGCCGGAGAAGTGCTGATGCACTATAGCATGGATGGCAGCATCTATTTTGCAACCTTGGACCAGTATAAATATAATTCCGCGGTGATGCTTAAGGCTTCGGAAGGGGATTCCGTCTGTGCCTGCGCGCAGGGGCAGGTCCTGGCGGTCTTTGAAGACGAAGAGATCGGCCAGGCGGTGACGCTTGCCCTGGGGGACGGTTATCAGGCGACGTATGGGCAGCTAAAGAACCTGACGGTGTCCTTAGGCGGTTATGTGAACGAGGGGGACATCCTGGGCTATGTGGCAGCCCCCACGAAATATTACAGCGTGGAAGGGACCAACCTTTATTTCCAGCTGACCAAGGATGGGATGCCGGTGAATCCGGAAGTCCTGTTCCGCTAACGCAGGCAGCTTCTGGGAACTGCCGATGCAAGGAATAATGCCTGCAGGCGGCGCATAAGGTATGGGGACGATATGTTATCGGTGCCCTTAAGCTTACGTTTTTTGGCCGTGCCCCTTTACTCTGGGACGGATATGGAGTACAATGGCTGTGGCGGCGCGGAGGCGCTGGACGGGATGTGCCGGGCAATCGGGGCGCAGGGCCGCGGTCCGGCAGGCCGCACCGCCTGGGCTGTATGGAAAATAAGAATGTGGAAGAAGGCAGTGTATGAAAGTAGTGGTATTGGCCGGAGGGACGAGCACGGAGAGGGACGTTTCCTTAAGTTCCGGCAGCATGATTTATCGAGCGCTTCGCGCCAGGGGGCATGAGGCGGTCATTTTGGATGTTTATTTGGGTTATGAGGGGCCGATCGAGGATATATTCCAAAGGGGCACGGACCTGGCGGCGCAGATTGGCAGCATTTCAGAGAAGAACCCGGACTTAGAGGCGGTGAAAGCCTTGCGCAGGGATGGCGGGAAGAGCTTCTTCGGCCCCCACGTCCTGGACATCTGCCAGATGGCGGACGTGGTGTTTTTGGCGCTGCACGGGGCTAACGGCGAAGATGGGAAGATACAGGCTTGCTTCGAGCTGCTGGGCATTCCGTATACGGGGACGGATTATCTAAGCTCCGCCCTGGCCATGAACAAGGGCATCAGCAAGGACCTGTTCCGGGCGCACCAGATCCCTACCCCGGCCGGGATCCTTTTGAAAAAAGGGGAGACGGAGTCGGAAAGGGTGCCTTTCCCCTGCATCGTCAAGGCTTGCTGCGGCGGTTCCAGCGTGGGTGTGAGTATTGCGAATAACGAGGAAGAATACCTGGCGGCGAAGCGGGAAGCGTTCCGCTATGATGATGAAGTGATCATCGAGCAGTACATAAAGGGAAGGGAGTTTTCCGTGGGCGTGATGGACGGGAAAGCGTTGCCCGTCATCGAAATCGCCCCTAAGGAAGGCTTCTATGACTATAAGAACAAGTACCAGGCGGGCAGCACGGTGGATACTTGCCCGGCCCAAATCCCCCCGGACCGCTTCCGCAGGATGCAGGAAGTGGCCGAAGAGGTGTTTTGCGCTTTGCGCATGAAAAATTATGCGCGGATGGATTTCATGATGAGCGAGGCGGGCGATATTTATTGCCTGGAGGCCAATACGCTGCCCGGCATGACGCCCACGTCCCTGCTGCCCCAGGAAGCCGCCGCGGTGGGCATGGATTTCGAGACACTATGTGAGAAAATCCTGCAGTCAGCGCTTGCCTAGGGTTTGGTCGATAGGCGATAGCCATACGCTGTCGGCGCACAGGGATTTGGCGCAAGATGAGGGACCGCTTCCGCGGCTTCCTCATCCGATAAGCTTTGTTTGCCGCGCCAGGACTCGTAAATGTTCCGGGATGGATGAAGAAGCGGGAAGAGAGGATAGGGCATCATGAAGGATATGACATTGGAACAAATCGCGAAAGCATGCGGAGGACAGCTTGTGCTGACCGCCAAGGCGCTTCGGGCTGGTGTGGGGGAACGCACGGAGGTCAAAAGCGTGGTCCTGGATTCCCGCAAGGCAGAGGACGGAAGCCTGTTCGTGGCGACCATCGGCGAACGGGTGGACGGGCACAGCTTCATCGGCTCCGTTTTTGAGAAAGGCAGCGTCTGCGTCGTGACCCAGAAGCGGCCGGAGCAGGTGGCGGTGGAATCCCAGGTGCCCATCTCCCAATGGGGCGCATATATCCTGGTGGAGGATTCGTTCCAGGCGCTTCGGGACATCGCCGCATATTACCGCGGCAGGCTGTCGATCCCCATTGTGGGCGTCACGGGAAGCGTGGGCAAGACCAGCACCAAGGAATTTATCGCCAGCGTCTTGTCACAGCGCTACCGGGTCCTGAAGACGGAGGGAAATTTCAACAACGAAGTAGGGCTTCCCCTGACCCTATTGCGCATACGGGAAGAGCATGAGGCGGCCGTGGTGGAGATGGGCATCAGCGATTTCGGTGAAATGAGCCGGCTGTCCCAGATTGCCCGTCCCAATCTCTGTGTGATCACCAATATCGGGCAGTGCCACCTGGAGAATCTGAAAAGCCGGGACGGCATCCTGAAGGCGAAGACGGAAATTTTTGAATATATGGATCCTGAAGGGGAAGTCTGCCTGAACGGGGACGACGATAAGCTGCGGACCGTGAAAGAAGTGCATGGGAAAAAGGTGCATTTCTTCGGCTTGGGCGAGAACCCGAAAGAAGAGGTGTATGCTTCTGATATCGTGGGCAAGGGCTTCCTGGGAAGCACGGCCCTTTTACACTTGCGGGAAGAGGGGGGCGGGGAAAGCGCCTTTCCGATCGCGGTCCCCCTGCCCGGGGCGCACATGGTCGCCAATGCCGCCGCCGCGGCCTGTGTAGGGAGGCTGCTTGGCGTGTCCGAGGAACAGATATCAGCCGGCATCCGAGCGGTGGAAGCGGTGGCTGGAAGGAGCCATGTGCTTTTGCTTCCTAATTACAACCTGATTGATGACTGCTATAATGCCAATCCGGTGTCCATGCGTTCCGCCATTGACCTGCTTGACACGGTGGAATCCTGTAAGGTGGCGATCTTAGGGGATATGTTCGAGCTGGGAGAGGATTCCGAACGCCTGCACCGGGAAACGGGGGAATATGCCGCGAAAGCCGGCCTGGACAAACTGATCTGCATCGGGGATGCGGCCAGGTCCCTTTACCAGGGCGCGAAGCAAGCAGGCTATGCCGGGAAGTTGTTCTATTTTCGGACCAAGGAGGAATTTCAGGAAGCCCTTTTGGCGCATCGGGAGCTGTTCTTGCCTAAGGGGAGCACCGTCTTGGTCAAAGCCTCCCATGGCATGGGGTTTTCGGACTTGGTAGATTTCTTAAAGCAATGATTTATAGTTCTCCTTATTTTTAAAATAAGTCTCCGAAATAATGCCGGACACGTAAGTGCCCAGGTTCTTGCGGGTCTCTTTATCCAAATCTTTGATGTAGATGGGCTTGCCATATTCGATGACCACGGTCGCCTTGCGGATCTTCGGGAATTGGTCCTCGAAGACGGCGGCGGAATTCACGATGGTCATGGGGATGATGGGCACATTGCCTTTTTCCGCGATTTTAAAGCTTCCCTCATGGAACGGCAGGAAGGTGTCAGGCACCTTGTTGCGGGTCCCCTCCGGGAAAATACAGATGGAGATGCCGCTTTTGACCTTCTCGATGCCGGTTAGGATGGTCTTAAGCCCTTCCTTGATATTGCTGCGGTCCAGGAAGAGGCAGTGCAGGTAGCGCATCCAGATGGATAAAAGGGGCCATTTCGCCATTTCCGCCTTCGCCACATAGCCGGTAGGCCTGGGCACCCTGACGTAGGTGAGCACGATGTCGAAATAACTGCGGTGGTTGCCTACATAGAGGACGGCCGTATCCTTGGGGATGTTCTCCTCCCCGAGGGCGATGACCTTGGTGCCGGCGACGCGGATGACGTTGCGGAACGCCCAGTTGACGATGGCTAAGGAACTGCGGTCCTTAAGCGGCTGGTTGAATTTGCCGATGATCCATTCGGCGATCATTAAGGGGATGGAGAAGATCAGGAAGAGCACGACGGTGCATACGACTAAAATAAAACGAATCATGGCAAAGTCCTCCGAAGCGTAGATTCGCGGCAGGCAGCATCCTTTCCTTGCCGCGGGCAGCCCTTGCAGGCGTTTTCATCCTTTCAAAAGTATAGCACAAATCGTCCAAACTGTATAGTGGGAATCCTCCCGGACATAACCGAAAAAGTTACCGCATAGGATGTAGGGAAATAAGGCTTTTGGAGATGTAAACGCTCCGGAATGGAGGTTAAATGAGGAAAATCGCTGTATGTGTGGCCATAGCGGTGTTGGCGGCGGCCTTGGGCGCGTGTTCCGTGACGGAAATTGGGCAGGAGAAGCTGCGGGATTTGGAATTTACGGTGTTGGGGGAGGAAAAGGTCCCGCCGGAATTGGCGAAGATCATAGAGGAAAGGAAGAGGGAGGCGTTCAAGCTGACTTATCGGGACGAGGAATTTCTCTATATCGTCATCGGGTACGGGGAACAGAAGACCGGGGGTTACAGTATCGCGGTGGATGAGCTGTACCTGGCGGAGGATGGGATTTATTTGGCGGTCAGCCTCCTGGGCCCTGGGCAAGGCCAGGATCCCCAAGAGGCGGGGGAAAGGGAGGATGCCCCTTCTTACCCGTATATCGTCCTGAAAACGGAAAAGCTGGACGAAGCCGTCGTTTTCAAGCAATAAGGGAAAAGCCTTTCAAAAGATTTCCCATCAAAGGTATCTGCCCGTGACGCTTTCCGGGTTTTGCTTTAGCTGCTCCGGCGTGCCGCAGGCGATGATGCGGCCGCCGTGGATGCCGCCGCCCGGACCCATGTCAATGCAGTAATCCGCGTTCCGGATGACGTCCAGGTCATGTTCGATCACGATGACCGTCGCGCCGGCGCTCGTCAGGGTATGGAAGACGTTTAACAAAGTCTTTACATCCAAGGGATGGAGCCCGATGGTGGGCTCGTCGAAGACGAAGATCGAATCTTCCTGCCCGCGCCCCATCTCGCTGGCTAGTTTCAGCCGCTGCGCTTCCCCGCCCGATAGGCCGGGCGTCTCTTCCCCTAAGGTAAGGTATCCCAGACCCAGGTCATGCAGCACCTGGAGCTTGCGGGCCACGTTCGGCAGGTCCTGGCAGGCGATGGCGGCACAATCCACGCTCATATCCATCAGTTCCGGCAGGGAGTGCCCCTCCTTGCTTTTCTTTGGGATCCTCTTGATCAGGCAGGCCGCCTTGGAATAGCGCATGCCGCGGCAGTCCGGGCAGGGGATGTCCACATCCGGCAAGAATTGCACGTCCAGGCTGATGGAGCCCGTCCCGTCGCAGGTGGGGCAGCGCAGCAAGCCGGTGTTGTA
>CANPWC010000129.1 GCA_947581905.1 uncultured Acetatifactor sp. | reverse complement strand
CTACCAGGTCGAAGCAGCCGTTCTTTAGTTCCTCCTGCAGCCGCCCAGGATGGACGCGCCCGCCCCCGCCAAAAGCTCCATTTCCCGGGCGAACGTGGCGGCGTCCATATCATACTTCGTCTGCCCCGAGGCGGACGTCTGGGGCAGGCCGGCGTTGGGTTTGGCGATGATCGGGATATGGACCGCATCCGCCATGGAACGGATGATCCCTTCCATCTTCGCCGGACCGGTAGAGCAATTCGCCCCCACCGCGGCCGCGCCCAGGGATTCCAGGCAGACGGCGGCGGTCAGGGCATCCGTCCCGAACAACGTCCTGCCATCCTTTTCAAATGTCATCGTCACCATCACAGGCAGGCTGCAGGTTTCTTTCGCCGCGATCAGGGCCGCCCTCGCTTCCGCCAGGCTCATCATGGTCTCCACCACCAATAAATCCACGCCGGCACGGGCCAGGCAAGAGATCTGTTCCTTATAAATAGCGATCAACTCTTCCAGTTCCAGATCGCCTATGGGGCGAAGCTGCCTGCCGGTCATGGTCAGGTCGCCCGCCACCCAAACCTTGCGATTCGCTGTGGCAGCCGCCTCTTTGGAAATCGCCACCAGTTCGGACAACATTTCTTCCATATGATCCTCAAGCCCATATTCTGCAAGCTTAACCCGATTGCCGGAAAATGTGGGGCTGTAAAGGATGTCGGTCCCCGCCTCCACATATGCCTCCTGAAGCTTCCGCATCACATCCTTGTGCTCCAGGATCCACTGCTCCGGGCAGACGCCGGAGGGCATCCCATAGCGCATCAGGTTGGAGCCGGTGGCACCGTCCAGATAAAGGAAGCGTCCTGTCGTCAGCTGTTGAAATTCCTTAATCGTCATAGGTCATCATCCTTTCTTTGATTTCTGAACTGTTTTCATTTTCTCTTTCCAATTTCCCGAAAAGAAGTTGCCATTCACGTCAAAATGTGATAAATTTTTACATATCATATGCCTTTCGCCATGAATTTCCCTCGAAAGGCGCTTGGGAGGATTCATTTTGAAAAAGTTAAGCCTTTTCCTATGTCTCATCATTTTGTCGCTAAGCCTGGGCAGTTGCGGCAAGAACCCGGACCTGGAACGGTTCCAACAGGAGTTCAACCTTTTCTGTTCCAACCTTTCTGCGCTGGACGCCTCGATCAACAACATTGAAGTGGATGCCGAGGAAGCCCCCAAGGAGCTGCTTACCTACATCGACCAGCTTAAGGAACAATTCGGCATCCTCGCTGAAATGGACTTCCCGGAAGGGTTCGACTTCCTGGAAGAGCTCTGCGACCAGGCCTACGATTACATGAGCCAGGCCGCCGACGCTTACCACACCGCCTTTGAGGGGGATGAATTCGCGGAGAACTACAGCGACTTCGGCCTGGAGAATTACCGCAGGGCTTATAAGCGGGTGCAGATCATCATCAACTACCTGCACGGGGAAGATCCGCAGGACGAGGACCTGCAGACGGAATAATGAAAGGGTGGAAGAAGCGTCGCTTTTTATGGAGAAAGGGCATGGCACATCCAGATCATGGTGTGACATGCCCTTTGCACCGTCATCCCTCCATCAGGATGCCAAAAACCTGGCGCAACAGATTTTTCACGATGAAATTCACGAGCATGATCCCGATGGCGGCATAGAGGTAGCCCCCGCGGAAGCGCATCCCCCGGAAACGTCCCTTCGATATAAGGAAGATCAGGTGCCTTACCATGAAAACCAGGTAAAGGACGGCCCCATAGACCACCAGCGGATGATACCACAACGCCAAAAGCACATGTCCCCTGCAAAGGGCAAGGAACGCCCTGGTCCCCCCGCATCCAAAACAATAAATGCCGAAGACGCGGTTCCAAAGGCACTCTTGAAAGATTGCCGGAACGTGCTTAGACGCCCATTGGACGGCCAATCCGCCCAAAAGCCCGACGGCCGGAACCCAACATCCAAGGAAGAATAATTGCTGCTCCAAACTTCCCGTCATCCATCTTTTCTTTTTCATTCAAAATCCCTATCCCAACAAGGAATCAATAATACATCCTATTCAAATATTCATATATGGCCCTCTCCAAAGCCTGCGGATCTGACAACAGGGTCGGGTCTCCCAATTCCGATACGACGAAGTTTAACAGGAACACGGCTAACACGGTCATGATCACGCAGAGAACGGTCCCTATGATCGAACAGATGATGCCGCCCATTGCCACGCCGGACCTTGTCTGCCGCCACCCGATGATGGAACAGATCAGGCCTGGTATGGCCAAAAACAGCCCATAATAAGTACAACAACAGGTAAGGATCGACAGGATGCCAAAGACAAGCCCGACCACGGACACGGCGTTCGCGTCCTGTGCCTGCTTCTGTGGATAGGGGCCGCCCTGGTAAGGGGAAGCGTTCGGGCCGTATGGATTGTCCTCCTTAAAATCCTTTCGGTCATTCTCTTGTGATTCGTCCATGGCTATCTCCTTTCTTCAAGGACATTTTTCTTTTTCAACCTGGCCGCGATGGCATCGCAGACTTTCTCCCGGTTCCACTGGATGGCGGGCAGGTGTTCTTTGTGGTTGGTACAAATATAAAAGGAAGAGCACAGGTCCAGCTGGCGATACAGGCCCTCCAGCTTCTGCAGGTTCATCCTTCCCAAAGTGCGCAGGGTAAGCGTCTCCGTGCCATAGGCCTGGTCGCTGCCTGTCACATAATTTTGCATCAACATCAGGAAAAGGTCCATCAGCTCCGGATCCTCCTCGTCGAAAGGCACATGAAGGAAATGGTAGACCTGCTCCTTATCCAATTCAAAGTTCGACTCGATCGCGCGGCAGACTGCGATCTCATGCTTCACGTCGCTCCTGCGGTAGACGCCCTTGTCCGTGATGCGGTCCCACTGCATCAGGATGGACAACAGGCTGCCCGGCATGTAAAGCATGTTTTCCGGCAGCTGGATCCCGGCCTTTTCCACCTGGGGGTCCTGCATTTCCAACAGATGCTCGATCTCCCGCAGGTTCACGGCGGAATTTACATATCCCTCATCGAACATTCCCAACCTGCCGGCACGCCCGGAAATCTGCTTGACCTCCTGGCTGCTTAACCCTCTGGTCTCCATCCCATCGAACTTCTTATCTTCCAGGAAAACGATCCGATGGATGGGAAGGTTCATCCCCATGCCGATGGCATCCGTGGCCACCACCACCTTGGTCTCCCCTGACATATAACGGGAGACCTCAGACTTCCGGACCCGGTAAGGCAGGGCTCCGTATATGACGCTGGCCTTGATGCCCATGTCCTCCAACTGCGCGGCGATGGTTAAAACCTTTTTACGGCTGAACGCGATGAGCGCGTCGTAGCGCTGGATGGACTCTTTTTTCAGGTCAAAAGAAACCTTCTCCACATGAAGCGGGATGTTGCGCTGATGTTCCACGATCTCATAGGTATCGTTGCACTGATCGATCAGCTCCTTCAAAATATCCAAGGCCGCCTGGGCCGTACAGATATGGATCTCCTCAGCCGCCAACCCCAGCACGGCGTCGGTCCAAGCCCAGCCGCGCTCCCTGTCGCCGATCATCTGGCACTCATCAATGCAGCCCACCTTATAAAAATGGTGCAGGTCCGCCTTCTCCACCGTGGCGGACACATGCCTGGCGTTTTCAACCAGGATCTCTTCCTCTCCCGTCATCAGGGAACAGGGGACTCCGTTCTCGTTGATCCGCTCATGGTTCTCCATGGCAAGGAGCCTGAGCGGAGCCAGATAAATGCCGCTCTCCGCAGCCATCACGGCTTCCAGGGCGTCATGGGTCTTGCCTGTATTGGTCCCGCCCACATGGATCACGAAATGCCGCTTGATCGACCTGGCCTTCGGGAACAGGAGCGTGAAGTCCTCGGGGATCCCCTTGACGAACTCTTCCTTAAGACGCCTTAGGTTGGCTAATTCCCCATATCCTTTGCGGTTTTCCAACAGATACGTGAGCTTCTCCACCGTGATCATCGAACAGACGGCGTCCACCACGGCGTAAATGGGGCTATCGCCTCTATCTTTCAGGATGCGCTCCACATATTTGTTAAAGGAAAACTTCCTGCGTTTATAGCTGATGACGCAGTGGGCTGGAAAATCCCCGCCCATGCGCACCTGGTTGCCCACATGGTCCAGGACGCCTTCTTTCAGATATTCATAGTAGGTCTGGTCCCTGCGGTAAAAAAGCTTCCGCAGGATGCTGCCATCGTCCGGCATGGTGAACAACTCTTCCGGCGTGGCGGGGGCATACCAGAATTCCGCGTATCTGCCCCAACCCTGATGCTGCAGCAACAAATTCCCTTTCTTCAGTTTCTGGCAAACCCTGTTGTACCAGTCCTTTTGCATGTTTTCCACATCCGGTCGATAATCGGCCAGGATCTTGTTCAATGCCGCAAATTGTTCTTGGGTCAGTTTCGTAGGTTTCTTTTTATACATGAATCATCGTACTCTTCTTTTCTCTTTATTTTTCCTACCGTGCGGCCGCTTTCGAAAGCAGCCGTGCCGCGTTCTGGTAGAAAATAGCGTTCTCCTCCTCATTGGACAAGCCAAAACCGCGAATCCACTCTATTGTGCCACGCTGGCAGGACCAGGGGGCGTCTGTCGCAAACAGGACCCTGTCAGCACCATGATGTCGTAAAATCCGTAAAAACTGTTCCGGGGCAAGATAAGGATCCAGGAAAGCGGTATCCAGGTAACACGACGTGCCGACCAGGCGCGCTTCCACTTCCTCCCAAAGCTTCCAGCCTCCGTAATGGGCGAGCACCAGGCGATCCGCCTCGGTTTCCTCAGATACCTCCCTCGCCATGGCAGGCGTGCAATGCACGACTTCGGGAAGCCCGATATCCACCCCCGCATGGACCAGGACCACAAGCCCCAGCTCCATGGCATAGGAGACGATCCGTTTATACCGGATGTCATTGAAAAAGACGCCCTGATAATCCGGGTGAAGCTTGATGCCGCAAAAGCCCCATCCTTTCAGGGTACGCAGGTCGGCCCGGTAATCGGGGCTGTCCGGGTGGATGCCGCCGAAAGATAACAGCCTTCCATCGTATAGTTCGTTGGTCTGGGCGGCAAAACGGTTGATCCCCGAAAACTGCCTGGGGGACGTGACGACCGGCTGGATGACGGATAGGTCCACTCCCGCCTCATCCATGGAGCGAAGAAGCCCGTCCCTCGTGCCGTCAAAGGAAGCCCGTACCCCGGAACGAACCTCCAAATCCCCGATCGCTTTGCCCGCCATCTGGTCCGGGAAAACATGGGTATGGAAATCAATGACCATCCCAGCCTCCTTTCCACCCTGCGCCGTCAGCCATGATAACCGCGTAAGAAAGCCTCTTGGTTGATCCCCACCGTCTTCGGGGGGACGGTGGAACGGATGGCTTCCAGCCAGGCATCTTCGCTAAATTCCAGGGAGCGTGCCGCCAAACCCAGGATGATGACGTTGAACGCTTTCGCGTTGCCCAGCTTCATCGCTTCCTCCATGGCGTTAATAGACAAGACCCTGCAGCGCGCGGACAAATCCTCCAGGATATGCTCCGGATAAGCGTCCGCCCCTGTGACGACCGTAATGGGATCGATGCGCCAATCATTGGCCGCGATCATGCCGGAGGGCTTCAGGAAATGGGCATAACGCAAGGCTTCCAGCTTCTCAAAGGCAATGAGCAGGTCCGCCTGTCCCTCTTCCACGATCGGTTCCGCCACATGGTCCCCGTATCGCACGTAAGTCACGACGCTTCCGCCGCGCTGCGCCATGCCATGCACTTCCGACATCTTCACGTCATAACCTGCCTGCAGGGCGATGCCGCCCAGGATGCGGCTGGCCAACAAAGTACCCTGCCCTCCCACGCCGACGATCATGATATTCTTTGTATCCATAACCAGCTACCTCCTCTTACATCCTTGATCTGAGGCGTTCATCTGGGCTTCGTGGCAATGGCCCCAAACTTGCATAGGAAACGGCACAGCCCGCAGCCATTGCAGAGGGTCTCGTCTATGACAGCCTTCCCATCCGCACGCTTCGTCAATGCCGGGCAGCCGGGACGCAGGCACGCGCCGCACCCTTTGCATTTCTCTGGAAGCGCCTGGCAGACATTGGGAAATACGTTGCCCTTAAGCAGCACGCAAGGGGACTTGGTGATGATCACGCTGACCTGGTCCCTTGCCACTTCCTCCCGGATCCGGTCCTCTAGGGCTTTAAGGTCAAAGGCATCCACCTCGTACACATGCTCGATCCCCATGGACCTGCACAGTTGATACAGGCTAATGGCCGGCACCACGTCCCCCATCAGGGTCTTGCCGGTGGCGGCATGGTCCTGGTGCCCCGTCATGCCGGTAGTGGAGTTGTCAAGGATGATGACGGTGCCCGTCCCCTGGTTGTATACCATGTTCATCAGGGAATTGACCCCTGTATGTAAGAACGTGGAATCCCCGATGACGGCGACCCAGTCCTTAATATACTCCTTGCCTTTCGCCTTCTCCATGCCATGGAGGGTGGAAATGCTGGCCCCCATGCAGATCGTGGTATCGATCACGTTCAGGGGAGGCACCGCTCCCAAGGTGTAGCACCCGATGTCGCCCGCCGCGTGGAGATGCAGGCGGTTCAGCACGGTAAAGACGCTCCTGTGGGGGCAGCCCGGACAAAGGATGGGCGGCCTGGCAGGGACCTGCGCAGGGGCATAGGCCTGCGGGTCCGTCCCATACAGCGCCTTTCTGAGCATGTTGGCGCTATATTCGCCCTGGAGTGTGAAAAGCTCTTTCCCCTGGCAGGGGATGCCCCAGGAACGCACCTGTTCTTCCAGCACGGGTT
>CANPWC010000128.1 GCA_947581905.1 uncultured Acetatifactor sp. | reverse complement strand
GTAACGCGGGCGCCGTCGAACAGGTCGTACAGGTCTTCTTTTTGCCTGTCGGCAAGCTGGCGGCGGATGGCTCCCAAGGAAGCAAGGTAATCATCCAAAAGGGCGAGGATGTTGTCTGTATTGGTCAGGCAGATCTGCTGCCACATGGCGGCGGAAGAGGAGGCGATCCTGGTGATGTCCTTGAAGCCACCGGCGGCGATCATTTTCATGATGCCGTCTTCGGAATCGGAATCCCGCACCAGGTTCACCAAGGATGCTGCAACCACATGGGGCAGGTGGCTGACCGCTGCGGTCACATAATCGTGCTTTTCATAGCCTAAAACTAAGGGGATGGCCCCCAGGCGCTTGACCAGGCATCGGTATTGCTCCACCATATCCTGCGGCACGTCCGCCGTAGGGGTGAGGATGTAATAAGCGTTCTGCAAAAGCAGGGAACGGGAGTTCATATAGCCGACCCGTTCGCTTCCAGCCATAGGATGCCCGCCGATGAACTGTGCCGATAGTCCTGCCTGGGCCACATGGCGGTGGATGTCCGTCTTTACGCTGCCCACATCGGTCAGGATGCAGCCAGGGGACAGGTAGGACGCGACCCTCTTAAGGTTTTCGTTGTTCTTCTGCACCGGCGCGCAGAGGAAGAGGTAGTCGCATGGGGTGAAAGACGCGTCGACCTGGTCGGCCATCTGGTCGACGATTCCCTCGGCGAAAGCCTCGGTCAGGGCGTCACGGTTTACGTCAAAGGCGATGATGCGTGCCTCTGGCAAGTTTTCTTTGATCGCTTTGGCGATGGAGCCTCCGATCAGCCCCAAGCCGATAAAGCCATAGGTAATAGCCATGGCATCCTCCTATTCTTGCGCTGCCTTAAGGGGCGGAAGCGGCCTGCCCACCAGTTCGCAGAACGGGCGAAGCTCCTGCATGAGCTTGTCGAAATGCGGGAAGGTCAGGGATTGGGGACCGTCCGAAAGGGCATGGGCGGGATCGTTGTGCACCTCGATCATCAGCCCGTCCGCGCCGCAGGCGACGGCGGCTTTCGCCATGGAGGGCACATACCGATAGGAACCGGTGGAATGGGACGGGTCCACGATGATGGGCAGGTGGGATTTCTCGCGCATCACAGGCACGGCGCTTAAATCCAGCGTGTTGCGCGTAGCCGTCTCATAGGTGCGGATGCCCCGTTCGCAGAGCACGACGTTGGGGTTCCCCTCCGACATGATGTATTCCGCCGCGTTCAGCCATTCGTCTATCGTGGCGCACAATCCCCGCTTAAGCAGCACGGGCATGCCGGAACGTCCGGCTTCCCGCAACAGGATGAAGTTCTGCATGTTCCTTGCGCCGATCTGGATCATGTCCACATATTTTGCCGCGGCTTCGATGGCTTCCTGGCTTACGACTTCGCAAATGGTGGCTAATCCCGTCTCCCTGGCGGCAGTCTGCATATAGCGCAGCCCTTCTTCCTCCAGGCCCTGGAACGAGTAGGGCGAGGTACGGGGCTTGTACGCGCCGCCGCGCAGGATGGTGGCCCCGGAGGCCTTTACCGCGCGGGCGATGCACAGAAGCTGGTCCTCGGTCTCCACGGCGCAGGGGCCGGCGATGACGGTCATGGTGCCGGGGCCTATTTGGGCCGGGCCGGCTTTCACGCAGGTAGGCTCCGGGTGGAACTTTTTATTGGAAAGCTTATAGCTTTCCGTGACGGGGACGATGCGGTCCACGTCCTGGTACATGACCAGGTTCTCCGTGGAAAGCCTGGCCTTATCGCCGATCACGCCGATTATGGTGACTTCTTCCCCTTTGGAAAGATGTACTGACAGGCCCTTGGCCTGTATGGAGGAAATGACCGCGTCGATGCTCTCCTGGGCAGCTTGCGGCTTCATTACGATGATCATATCGTTCTCTCTTTCTGAATCAGTAAAGGTAAAAAACATCCAACATCCTTGACTATAGCACTTCAACGCACGACAGTCAACCAAAAAGGAGGAAGAACTTTCAGCAGAGCGGATTTTTTTCACTATTTCAACAAATAGTTCTTGTAAAATTGTCCAATGTTTAGTAAAATACCATTATGGGGATTTTGGGAATCCTATTCAGATTTGGCAGAGTACCCAAAAACATCGAAATTGGAGGAATATACATGAAAGTTTACACAACTGACAAGATTCGTAATGTGGTGTTGTTAGGGCACGGCGGCGCAGGGAAAACCAGCCTGGTAGAAGCTTTTGCTTATCTTTCCGGCGTCACGTCCCGGATGGGCAAGGTCTCTGACGGCAATACCATTAGTGATTATAGCAAGGAAGAACAGAAGAGGAAGTTTTCCATCAGCACGTCCGTCGTCCCCATTGAATGGGATGGCTACAAGATCAACCTCCTGGACGCGCCTGGTTATTTTGATTTCGTAGGGGAAGTGGAAGAAGCGATCAGCGCCGCGGGCGCGGCGATCATCGTCATCAATGGCAAGTCTGGCATTGAGGTGGGCGCCATCAAGGCTTGGGAGCTGTGCGAGAAGTATAAGCTGCCCAGGATCGTCTATGTCTCCAATATGGACGTTGACAATGCCTCTTTCCGCCAGGTGGTGGAAGACATGACCGAACAGTTCGGCAAGAAGATGGCCCCGTTCCATCTGCCGATCCGTGAGAATGAGAAGTTCGTCGGCTATGTGAACGTGATCACGGAGAAGGCTTATAAGTGGCAGGGCAAGGAAGTGGTGGAATGCCCGGTTCCCGAATATTCCAAGGCGAACCTGGAGATTTGCCGCGACACGCTGCTGGAAGCGGTTGCCGAGACCAGCGAAGAATTCATGGAGAGGTATTTTGGCGGCGAGACGTTCTCCGAGGCGGAGATCCGCGCGGCCCTGCGCACCAATGTCTGCGATTGCAGCATCGTGCCCATGACCATGGGTTCCAGCGTGCTTTGCCAGGGCACCTATACCTTGTTGGACGACATCATCAAGTACCTGCCCAGCCCTGAGAACAGGGAAGTGGCCGGCATCAATATGAAGACCAGCGAGGTTTACCATGCGGATTATGATTTCTCCAAGGCGAAGTCCGCTTATATCTGGAAGACCATCGTAGACCCGTTCATCGGCAAGTATTCCCTGATCAAGGTGAATTCCGGCGTGCTGAAGACCGACGACCTGCTTTACAACGTGGACAAGGACATTGAGGAAAAGATAGGCAAGCTTTATGTCCTCCAGGGCAACAAGCCGATCGAGGTCCCTGAGCTTCACGCGGGCGACATTGGCGCGCTGGCGAAGCTGACCGCCGCCAGGACCGGCGACAGCCTTTCCACCAAGGCGACCACCATCAAATACGGCAAGTTCGAGATCTCCACGCCTTATACCTATATGCGTTACATCCCGAAGAATAAGGGCGACGTGGACAAGATTTCCCAGGCGCTGCAGAAGATTTCCCATGAGGACCTGACCATGAAGGTGGTGAATGACTCCGCCAACGGGCAGATGCTCCTTTACGGCATGGGCGACCAGCACTTGGATATCATCGTCAGCAGGCTTTTGAACGAGTACAAGGTCGCGGTGGACCTGGATACGCCGAAGATCGCATACAAAGAGACGATCCGCAAGACCTCAGATGTAGAACATAAATATAAGAAGCAGAGCGGCGGCCACGGCCAATACGGCCATGTCAAGATGCGTTTCTCGCCCTCCGGCAACCTGGACGCCCCTTATGAGTTCTCCCAGGAAGTGGTTGGCGGCGCCGTGCCGAAGAATTTCTTCCCGGCGGTGGAAAAGGGAATCCAGGATTCCGTGGGAAAAGGCCCTCTGGCGGCTTATCCCGTGGTCGGCGTAAAGGCGGTCCTTTACGATGGCTCTTATCATCCGGTGGACTCCTCCGAAATGGCGTTTAAGACGGCTGCATCCCAGGCGTTCAAGAAAGGCTTCATGGAAGCCGGCCCGATCCTGCTTGAGCCGATCGCTTCCCTTAAGGTGACGGTGCCTGACGCCTATACCGGCGACGTCATGGGCGACCTGAACAAGCGCCGCGGCAGGGTGCTCGGCATGAATCCCGCGCCCGGCGGAAAGCAGGTCATCGAGGCGGACATCCCGATGAGCGGGCTGTTCGGATATTGCACCGACTTACGTTCCATGACCGGCGGCCGCGGAGAATACGCTTATACGTTCGCCCGTTACGAGCAGGCTCCCAGCGATGTGCAGGAGAAGGAAGTCGCGGCAAGGGCAAGCGAGCTGAGCGGTTCCGACGAGTAAGGCTTTCGAACTTCACCGTGCGGCTTAAGACGAGGAATGGCAAAGAAATCATGGAATGAGATCATGGAATGATGGAACCGCCCCAGGGCAAGAAAAGGCCCTGGGGCTTTGCCGTGTCAGAACTTTTTCCTTGACAGGGTAGGGCAAAGCGGCTACAATAAGTATCAGTTTTAGTTCAGGATTGCCCAGGAAGCAAGAAAGAATGGACTACCGATTGCCTCAAGGAGGAAATGAAAATGGCGATACCATATAACCACAAGGAAGTAGAACAGAAGTGGCAGGCGATTTGGGACGAGGAGAGGGCGTTTGCCACCTCGGATGATTACAGCAAGCCGAAGTATTACGCATTGGTGGAGTTCCCTTATCCGTCCGGACAGGGCCTGCATGTCGGGCATCCCCGCCCTTACACGGCTTTGGACATCGTGGCCAGGAAGCGCAGGATGCAGGGATACAACGTGCTTTATCCCATGGGTTGGGACGCGTTCGGCCTGCCGACGGAGAATTATGCCATCAAGAACCACATCCATCCCAGGATCGTGACCAAGAATAATGTGAAGCGCTTTAAGGGACAGCTCCATGCCTTGGGCTATTCCTTTGACTGGGAGAGGGAGGTGAACACCACCGATCCCGAATACTATAAGTGGACCCAGTGGATCTTCTTAAAGCTGTTCAAGGCTGGATTGGCTTATAAGGCGGAAATGCCCATCAACTGGTGCACCTCCTGTAAAGTGGGCCTTGCCAACGAGGAAGTGGTCAATGGCGTCTGTGAGCGCTGCGGTTCCGAAGTGGTCAGGAAAGTGAAGAGCCAGTGGATGTTGAAGATCACGGAATATGCGGACCAGTTGATCCGCGACCTGGATACCGTGGACTATGTGGAAAGGGTAAAGGTATCCCAGAAAAACTGGATCGGCAAATCCCAGGGCGCGGAGGTGGATTTCGCCATTACCGGCAAGGACGAGAAGCTGCGCATCTACACCACCAGGCCGGATACCCTGTTCGGGGCGACCTATATGGTGGTGAGCCCGGAGCATCCGTTAATTGATAAATACCGGTCCGAGATCAAGAATTGGGACGATGTGGTGGCATACCGTGAGCTTGCCGCCAGGAAGTCGGATTTCGAGCGTACGGAACTGGCCAAGGAGAAGACCGGCGTGATGATTGACGGCTTGACCGCCACCAATCCGGTGAATGGGGTGGAGATCCCCATTTGGATTTCTGACTATGTGCTGATGACTTACGGCACGGGCGCCATCATGGCAGTGCCTGCCCATGACGAAAGGGACTGGGAGTTCGCCAAGAAGTTCAACATGCCTATCATTGAAGTGGTGGCTGGCAGCCCGGTCAGCGTGCAGGACGCGGTTTATACGGACGTGGCTACGGGGACGCTTGTAAATTCCCAGTTCTTGAACGGCCTGTCCGTCGCGGATGCCAAGGAGCGCATCATGGATTGGCTGGAGGAAAAGGGCATCGGCTCCAGGAAGACGAACTTCAAGCTCCGTGACTGGGTATTCTCCAGGCAGCGTTACTGGGGCGAGCCTATTCCCATCGTATCTTGTGAAAAGTGCGGCTTCGTGCCTTTGGATGAGAGCGAGCTGCCTTTGGAGCTTCCCGAGGTGGAAAGCTATATGCCGACGGACAACGGCGAGTCCCCGCTGGCTGCGATGACTGATTGGGTCAACACCACTTGCCCTTGCTGTGGCGGCCCTGCCAAGAGGGAGACGGATACGATGCCTCAGTGGGCAGGTTCTTCCTGGTATTTCCTGCGCTACACCGACCCCCACAACAAGGAAGCCCTTGCCAGCAAGGAAGCCCTGGCTTATTGGATGCCTGTGGACTGGTATAACGGCGGCATGGAGCATACCACCCTGCACCTTTTGTATTCCCGTTTTTGGCATAAGTTCCTTTATGACCAGAAGGTGGTGCCTTGTCCGGAGCCGTATCAAAAGCGGACCAGCCATGGCATGATCCTGGGTTCCAACGGGGAGAAGATGTCCAAGTCCCGCGGCAACGTGGTGAACCCGGACGATATCGTCAATGATTACGGCGCGGATACCTTAAGGACTTATGAAATGTTCATCGGCGCGTTCGATTTAAGCGCCGCCTGGTCGGATGACGGAGTGAAAGGCTGCCGCAGGTTCTTAGAGAGGGTTTGGAAGCTTTCCGACCTCCTGGTGGAGGGGGACGGCTATAGCGCCGACCTGGAGACGAAGGTGCACCAGACGATCAAGAAGGTAAGCAGCGACTTTGAAAACCTGAAATACAATACCGCCATTGCCGCCATGATGGCCCTGATCAATGAGTTTTATAAGAAGAACGCCGTCACCAGGGGAGAGTACCGGACGCTTTTGACCCTTTTGAATCCGGTTGCCCCCCATATTACGGAAGAATTATGGGAAAGCTGCGGCTTCGGGGGCAGGCTCTATCAGACGTCTTGGCCGGAATACGACGAGGAGAAGACGGTGGAGCAGACGGTGGAAATCGCCGTGCAGGTGAACGGCAAGGTGCGCGCGACCCTGGACATCCATAAAGACGATGCCAAGGAGGAGGTCCTTTCAAAGGCTAAGGAAGCCTTGGGAGATAAGCTGTCCGGCACGATCCTCAAAGAGATTTATGTGCCCGGCAGGCTGGTCAATATCGTGGCGAAATAACCTG
>CANPWC010000127.1 GCA_947581905.1 uncultured Acetatifactor sp. | reverse complement strand
GGGGACCTCCCTCCATCCCAGGAACTTTAGCCCCTCCTTTTCCACGATGATCTCAAACATCTTCTTCGCCTGGTTGCGCCGAAGTTCTTCCTGTGGGAAGAAAAACATGCCCACGCCGTATTCCCGCTCTTCCCCCAGCTCTATTCCCAAGGGCTTCGTCACCCGCTTAAAGAACCGATGGGGCACCTGGGTCAGGATGCCTACGCCGTCTCCGGTCTTCCCCTCGGCGTCCTTGCCTGCCCTGTGTTCCAGGTTCTCCACGATCTTCAGGGCGTTTTCCACGGTTTCCCGGCTCTTCTGCCCCTTGATATTCACACATGCCCCGATACCGCAGTTGTCATGCTCGAACTCTTCCCGGTAAAGGGGGGCTTTCGGAAGCTCATTCTTTCCTGTAAACATCACGCTACTCCTTTCATCCGCAAAAAAAGAGGTCACAAAGAAGACGAGATACGCCTCTTTGCGACCTTTCCTTACTATACACCAAAACCCTCCATCTGTAAACAACTTTTTTTTGCAAAATTGTCAGATTATTTGACAATTGTCACGACCCTCCCTTTCACAGGCCCAAAAGCGGATCCGCGCTCGCGCCTGCTTCTTGGTTCAAAGTCGTCCATGTAATTATTTTGTAAAAAAATTGTAAAAAACGACAGTTTTTCTTCACATTTTCCTTGACTTTCGACCCGTTATCCCCTAAAATCTCTATAGAAACGTTTATCCGCCATCTTTTCCCGCGTTCTGCCGCTGTTCATGCGGCGTATGATTCCAGGATTGAAAACAGACATGCGGCTATTTTCATTTTTCCCCATCCTGTTTTGGCGGGCAGGCGTTTGTGTAAGAGCAAGGAAAGGAACCGTACCTGAAATGAAACGTCGTCTATTCCCTCTTTTGATCCCCTGCCTGACTGTCGCCTTATGGGGGAGCAATCTGACAGCCTTGGAAAGCTTTGGCGCAGAAGCCGGGCTTGTACAATCCGTCTCGGAAGAATCGTCCGCCGGAACCAAACAGGGCATGGGGCAAATGACCGCCAGGGACCTTCTAAATAGCCAGATGGATGCGGGCGCGGACGCCATAGCGGACGCCATGACGCAGGCTGCAGGCGACGCCACAGGCGACGCCTCGGCACAGGCCGCAGATAGCTCCTCTTCCACCGTGGAAATCGAAGAGGGCGGCACCCCGTTATCCGCCGGTCCCGTGGACGATGAGTACAGCAACCTGGCAATCGCGGACGTGGATAATTACGTAAATGTCAGGAGCACCCCCGATACCAATGGGGAGGTCATGGGGAAAATGTATGACGGCTCCGTGGCGCAGGTCTTATCCACCACAGGAAGCGGCGAAGATGCCTGGTTCCAGGTCGTCTCCGGGGATGTGCAGGGATATATCAAGGCGGAGTTCTTCCTTTATGGGGAAGAAGCCGCGGCAGTCATCGATGATTATGTGACCAAATATGCCAAGGTGAAGGCGGACCGTCTCAATGTGCGCCAAAGTCCCGACATCGAAGCCTCCCGCATCGGCTATCTGGACAACGGGGAAAAGGCGAAGCTTCTGGAAAATGACGGCGAATGGATGAAAGTGGAATACGCCGACGGGCAAGCGGGATGGGTCGCCGGGGAATATGTCACGATTGAGGAAGAATTTCTCCACGCCAAGTCCATCGCGGAAGAGCAGGCGGAACTGGAAGCCCAGCGCAAAGCCGCCGCCAGGGCGGCGCAGTCAGAGGCTGCCGCGCCGGAAGACACCACCATCACCGTATCCGCCCCCGCCTCCTACTCCACCAATGAAGAGCTGCGTTCCTCCATCGTGGAGTACGCCAAGCAGTTTTTGGGCAATTCCTATCGAAGCGGCGGCAGGAGCCTGGAATCCGGCACGGACTGTTCCGGCTTCACCTGTTACCTTTTCGCGGAATTTGGTTATTCTTTAAGCCGGACGCCACAAGGGCAATGGACCTCCAACGGCAGAAGCATAAGCGCCGAAGAAGCCCAGCCGGGCGATATCGTCTGCTACAGTTCAAACGGCTCCAAATGCACCCACGTGGCGCTCTATCTCGGGGACGGGCAGATCATCCACTCCGCCAATTCCAGGCGGGGCGTGGTGATAGACAGCATCTATTATGACGACACCTATATCGGCGTGAAGAATGTGATCGATTGATGCCAAAAGGGCCTAAATGCAGGGAAACGCATTTAGGCCCTTTGAAATGGTTAGGGAGCCTCCTTGCCGCTTTCTCCCAGGATGTCCTCCCGGGTCAGCGTCCAAGCCCCAATGGTCTCCTGGCTCCATGCCAGCAGGTCTTCATATCGGAACGACACTCCCCCATAGGAAATGATGCCGTGTGCCGAAGCCAGCTCCTGGTCATACTCCTCCAGCAGGTAAATGTGCTGCAGCCGGGTGGGGCTATAACGGTACTGGCATACCAGGGGAAGGATCCCCGTCTCCTCCTCCTGTATCTCCACCCCATCTTCTCTCACATGGAACGTCACCCAGGCAAGGGCTTCCAACATATTGCGGGCACCTTTCATCGTAGACACATAATTTCCCAAAGAATAAAAGCACAAGGCCCTGTTCCCATTGTCAGCCTCGACCCATTCCACCGGCTGCACCACATGGGGATGCGTGCCAAGGATCAGGTCCGCCCCTGCCTGCGCCATCTGGCGGGCAAATTCCTGCTGATACTGGGTAGGCGAAGTCTGGTTCTCATTCCCCCAATGGGGGCATACCACCACGACATCCGCCATCTTGTCCGCAGTTTCGATATCCGTAAGCACTTGGGGATTGATCGTCGTATAATCAATAGGACCCTTGCCGCCTTCTACCGCGCACAGGATATCCAGGCGGCTGGACACTTCTTTTGAAACCGTCCCATAATTAGGACCGTAAGTGTAATTCAAAATGGCGAACGTCACGCCATCGACTTCCAGCAGGTTTATGCGGTCTTCTTCGTCCGTCTCCTCCCCATATGGTTCATGGATGCCTAACATCAGCACTTCCGGATGTCCCTTCCAGAACTCGACGCAGCTGTCCATGCCGTCCGTACCCTGGTCCGCCGCATGGTTGGTGGCGTGGAGCACCACCTGGAAGCCCGCCGCGGCAATGGCATCCCCCACTTCCGTAGGGGAATTGAAATGCGGGTAACCGGAAAAGCCCCTCTCATTCCCCGCCAGGATCGTCTCTTGGTTGATGATGCGCAGGTCCGCCTCCTCCAGGAAGTCCGTGATATCCTGGAACAGGAAAGAATAGTCATAGGTCCCGTCATCCTGCTTGCCGGTATAGACGATCCCCATATGGATCAGGTTATCGCCCAAAGCCATCAGGGATACGTCATATTCCTGAAAAGCAGGAGGAGCCTCCTGGGCAGCTTCCTGGGCCCCGGCGACATCTGCACCGGTCCCCTGCGCTCCAGAGCCGTCTTCCCCAGTCCCTTGCATCTCGGTGGCATCCGCCCCGGTCCCTTGCGTCCCGGCGACATCCGCCCCAGCCCCTTGGACCGTCGCTTCGTTAAAAGCCACGCCCGCGCCGGAAGAAGCGTCCTCAATCGGCTTCGCCCATTCGCCACCAGCCTGCGTCCCGTCAAACCGCGACGCGCCGCAGCCGGATGACAGGAACGCTACCGCAAGCGTCAAAAGCAGAGGAAGCCATTTCCTTTTCCAATCGTCCTTTTTCCTTTTCCTCATTCGCATTTTCATCCAGGATACTCTTTCCTCCCGCGATGGTCCCAAACGGCGGGCGCAGGCTCAAAAAATCTTCTTCTGCCTTTTCAGCAGGAAGAATGACACGCCGGCCACCACGAGGCAGGCCACGCTTGTAATCGCGGACTCGCGCGAGCCCCCTGCCAAAAACTTCGCCTGGGACAAGAATGTATAGTTCAATAGGTACGTGACCAGGTTAGACAGGGCATGGACCGCCACGATGACGCGGAAATCCCCAAAATAATCATACACATAGGCTAACAGGATGCCCAACACGACCGCATAAATCATGTTCGACTGATATCCATAATAATAAGCATAGAATAAGGCGGACATGAGCAAGGCCATCATCGGCGTCATGAACTTCTTCGCGCCGTTATAGACAATGCCGCGGAACATCATCTCTTCCACCACGGGAGTGATCACGCAAAAGCTGATCAGGCCTAAGACGATCGGCACGTCATATGGCGTCCCATGTACGCTCTGGTAGGACTGCGCGGCAACGGAAAGCCCCAGCCAGTTGAAGAAAGCCTCCATGCCGACGGCTAGGCCCACCGTCAAAGCGCCCAGCATCACGAAGTTCTGGACAGGCTCTTTCTTCAAATGGGTCAGATGCGACTCTTCCGCCGCCTGACGGATGAACGGCCTCGCATAACGCAGGATGAGCAGCCCCGCGGTTATGAACGAGAACATTTGCACGATGACCCCTGCCAGGCCAGTCAGGGAGATCGTCTGCTCCTCCACTTCCTCGATAAGGAGCAGGTCCTTCAGGGAGGTGTTCTCCGCAATCAGGCGCAGGACCGTGCCCATGAACATTCCCGCCGCCGCTTTCATCAGGAGGAACAGGATATACGGGAGCACGATCCGCCACAACACTTTCATGCCCTGGTTCTGCGGCTTCTTCCCGCCGGGCTGCTGCGCATTATGCACCTCGTCCATGCGCCGTTTCTCATCCACCTCGCGCATCAAAAGCTTCTTCAGCTCCGCCACGCTCTTGACGATATAATCCGCTTTCGCTTCTTTCAGTTCCTCTATGCTGCCATAGCCGTATGCGACGCCGATGCTCTCCACATGGAACGTCCGGGCCGCCTCTATATCAAACTTACGGTCGCCGATCATGTAGACCTCGTCCGGGATGGTAGGCTTGTCCCCATAGAACTTCCGAAGCACCTCAGCCATCACCTGGACCTTTTTCACCCGCGTCCCATCCAGTTCGCTGCCAAGCACCACTTCAAAATAACCATCCAGCTTGAAATGCTTCAAAATCCGTTCCACGAACACGGTGGGCTTGCTGGAAACGACTGCCATGTGCATGCCGGCGGACTTCATCGTGCGCAGCAGGTCATGGATGCCGCCGTACAGCTCATTTTCAAAAAGCCCCACATCCCGGAAGCGCTCCCGGTACTTCTCAATGGCATGGTCCGCCTGTTCCTCCGTCATGTGGTAAAATTCCATGAAACTATCTTTCAGGGGAGGTCCGATGAAAGGCTCCAGCTTGTCCAGGTCAGGTTCGTCAATGCCGAAATCCTTGAGGGCATATTGCACGCAGGTAGTGATCCCTACCTTGGGATCCGTCAAAGTGCCATCCAGATCAAACAGTAAATACTTCTTCATTCCTTCTACCTCCTAAAACCCCCGGATCTTATCCCCATCGTCTTCGGTCTTCTCGATCGCTTTGACGCAAACGTCATATTCCACGGACTCGTTCACTTGCACATGGACCACGTCGCCCAGCTTATGCCCCAGCAAAGCTTTGCCTAAAGGCGATTCGTTGCTGATCAGGCCCTCCAGCGAATTGCCCCGCACCGTGGTCACGATCTTATAGACTTCCACCAGGCCGTCATCCAAGAACTCCACCGTCACCGTATTGTTGATGCCCACCTCATCCTCGGCGGAATCCTCCGAAATCACTTTCGCCGTACGGATCATCCTTTCCAGGTAACGGATCCGGCTCTCGTTCTGGTTCTTTACCTTTTTCGCCGCATGGTACTCGAAATTCTCGCTCAGGTCCCCATGGGCCCTGGCATCCTTTACATCTTTCAGGGCATTGGGGCGCACCACCAGCTTCCGGTACTCGATCTCTTCCTCCATCTTACGGATGTCCGTCTTCGTCAATTCATCATACATGGCCCTTCCTCCCCTCTATATCTGTATCCCGAACACCACCGCGATGGATATGATGATCTGGATGATGGCGAAACGATAGACCGTCTGCGTGTTCGACCACCCCATGTTCTTACGCACATGGTCGTGGAGGGGCAGACGCACCTTGGATAGGAAATGGATCTTAAGGAAACGCAACAGCGCCACCTTTACCAGCCCAAGCCCTCCATCCAGGATCAACATTAAGGACACCGGCACATACAGGAACGGGTATCCTGATTTCAACACCGCGATGCAAATGAACAAGCCCATGGCCCTGGAACCGGCATCCCCCATCATCAGGCGGCTGGGCGTGGCATTATACCACAGATAGCCCAAGATACACACGCTAAACAACAGGATCTGGAACGAAAAGCCGCCCGCCGCCTCCTCCAGGCGGTCAATGGCATAAATCGTCATCAGGGTGACAAGGGCGAGGGTGCCGGACAAGCCATCCACTCCATCGGAACAGTTGGTCACGTTCACGGAAGCCCATGCAATGACGACGATATATAACCCAAGCGCCCAGGCGGGCAGCTCGAACGACAAATGGAAGAACGCCAGATGCACCTCGCCTGTATGGAAATGAAGATAGACGAACGCCACCAGGGCGGCGACGCATAAATCCAGGAACCCTTTCTTATATTCCCCCCAGGGGACCTTGGAAGCGTCGTCCAAGTACCCCGTCATCATGCAGACCACCAGCAAAGCCAAATAGAGGGAGTTCTCCATGGAAAACGGGACGAATAACAGGACTGACAATACAAAGACCCAGATGAAAAGAAGCCCGGCCCCCCGAGGCTTGCCGACGGAACGATTTCCCTCCACGGCATAATCCCTGCCGTGGTCGGCAGGCAGGAGGGGACCCAGCTTCGCCATGGCTGCCACCGTGGCCGCAAACGCTGCCAGGATCCCGATGAACGATACGAAAGGCATATTCTGTGTCGGTATCAACCAATATAACATGGACGCTCCTATCCAGCGGCGCGTTCTGGTAAAAAGCCTGCCGAGGCTACCTGATAAAACGCCGGAACCATCCGCCCATCCAGGGGTTCGTCCGCAGCCGCATAAAAACATTGTATCCATCCAAAGAGGGAATGTCAAGAGACGAACCGCCAGAAAATCGAAATCTAAAGCCCCGTCATACCTCCTCCCACTGCTCCTTACTGGCACGGCACCGATAGATGCGCCCGCT
>CANPWC010000126.1 GCA_947581905.1 uncultured Acetatifactor sp. | reverse complement strand
GCATCAGGTCCAAAAGGATTAGGTTCGGCGAAAAAGAGTCAATCGCGTCCAGGGCGGATTCCCCATCGTTGACGATCAAGGTCTCAAAACATTCCTTCGTCAGGTACAGGGAGATCAATTCCGCGATATTGTTATCATCATCCACAATCATGATTTTCTGTTTGCTTACCATAATAAACTCCATTCTTTTCTATCATTCTGTTCTGCCGCATGGGCGGCAACCGTGGTCTTTGGGCTTTGGTTCAATGGGCTTTGGTTCAATGGGCTTTGGTTCAATGGGCTTTGGTTCAATGGGACTTGGTCCATCTGGGCTTTCGTTCATCGGAACGTGACGATCGTGACTCCGGCGTCTCCCTCGCCAATCTCGCCTAAGCGAAATTCCTTGATAAAGCTTAAGCGTTTCAGATGGCTGTGGATGGCGGTGCGCAAAGCGCCGGTCCCCTTTCCATGCACGATGCGCACGCTGGGCAGGTGGGACAGGTAGGCGTCGTCCAAGTATTTATCCAATTCCGGCAAGGCCTCGTCCACGGTCTTGCCTAAAAGGTTGATTTCCGTGGAAACGGACAAGGTCTTGGACATTTTCAGCTTGCCCGTGCCGGATTGGGCCAGGCCTGGGACGGAGATGGGTTCATCCTCTATTAAAACGATGTCCCGCACATTGGTCTGGGAACGGAGGATGCCGCATTGCACGAATAGGTTGCCTTTCGCGTCCGGCAGGGAGCTTACGATTCCCTTAAGCCCCATGGATAGGATTTTGACGGAATCCCCTTTTTTCAGCTTCTTAGGGTCCAGGGTCTTTTTGGGGGCTGAATCCTTGCTTTCCTGCTTTATGCCAAGCTTGGCGTTCTTGTCCGCGATTTTGTCCCGGACGTTCTGGCGCTTCTTCTCCAGTTCTTTCATATCCGTGCCAAGCCCTGCCTTTTGCAGGTCGCGGATGGTTTCATCCGCCATGTCCTTGGCTTCCTGAAGAATGTCCCTGGCTTTTTCATTGGCATTCCTTAAAATGCGGTCTTTCGCCTGGTCAATCTTGTCGTTCTTCTTCTTCCACTGGTCCTGCAGCTCCTTGATGTTCGCTTTATAGGAGGCGATTTCCCTGCGCTCCTTTTCAATTTCCACTCGTTTCATTTCCAGGTCGGAAATGACATCCTCGAAGCTTTCATCCTCTTTGCTGATCTGTTCCCTGGCCGCTTCAATGATTTCGTCGGGCAGCCCCAGCTTGGAAGAGATGGCGAAAGCGTTGCTTTTGCCGGGAATGCCGATCAACAGGCGATAGGTGGGCTGCAGGGTATCCACATTAAATTCGCAACAGGCGTTTTCCACGAAGTCCGTGGACAACGCGTAAACCTTTAATTCACTGTAGTGCGTGGTCGCCATGGTGCGGATGCCCCGGTCATGCAGGTAATTCAAGATGGCGATCGCCAGGGCGGCGCCCTCTGCAGGGTCCGTCCCTGCCCCTAATTCATCGAATAAACACAGGGAATCCTCATCCGCATGGGATAAAATGTGGACAATCGTGGTCATATGGGAAGAAAATGTGGATAAACTTTGCTCAATGCTCTGTTCATCCCCGATATCCGCGTAAACCTGTGTAAAGACGGACAGTTCGGAGCGGTCCAAAGCAGGGATATGCAGCCCGGATTGCCCCATCAGGGTAAGCAGGCCCACGGTTTTCAAAGAAACGGTCTTGCCGCCGGTATTTGGGCCGGTGATGACCAAAAGGTCAAAGTCCTTGCCAAGGTGGATGTCGATGGGGACCACCTTTTTCTTGTCCAAAAGGGGATGTCTGCCCTTACGGATATGGATGTAGCGTTCTTCATTGAAGATCGGTTCCGTGGCGTTCTGCTCCAGGGCAAGCTTGGATTTGGCGAACGCGAAGTCCAAGTGGGTCATACATTTCTGGTTCGCGGACAATTCGCTGATGTGCGCGCCAGCCTGGGCGCTTAAATCGGTCAGGATGACTTCGATTTCCTTTTTTTCCTCGATTTCCAGCTCCCTTAAATGATTATTCAGGCTGACGACGGCAGCAGGCTCGATGAAATAGGTGGACCCGCTGGAGGACTGGTCGTGTACCATGCCGGAAACCTGTCCCTTGTATTCCGCCTTGACCGGAATGCAATATCGGTTGTTGCGCATGGTGATCACGGCGTCCTGCAGGTAGGTCCTGGCAGCGCCGTTCAGCATGGAATTTAGCTGGTTTTTAATTTTTTCATTCGTCACCTGCATATTCCGGCGGATATTCTTTAACTTTGGGCTGGCGTCGTCCGCGATTTCCTCTTCGGATAAGATGCAGCGGTCGATTTCGTTAGCCAGCATGGTAAGCGGGCTTAGCAGGTCGAAATATTCCTGAAGGGAATCGTCTGGCTGTTCTTCCCGTTCCTTTCTGCCATAAGATTTGACGCGGTTCACATTATTGAGCATCCTGGAAATCTTCAAAAGCTCCGGGATGGATAGAGCGCTCCCAACCTCCAGGGAACGGAGGGAAAAGCCTAAATCTTGGTTGCTGCCAAAAGAGGTGTTCCCTTTTTTCAAGATCCTGCTTAAGCCGTCCTTGGTTTCCTGCTGGGCTTTCTGGATCTCTTCCAGGTCCGTGAAAGGCACAAGGTCCTGGCAGAGCTTTTTCCCTAAAGGGGAATCCGCTTTCTCTACCAGTTGGCCGATGATTTTATCATATTCTAAAGTGTGCAAGACTTTTTCATTCATACAATGCTTCCTGTCCTATCGTTGTTGCTTCTTTACGGTGATAAAGCGGCGCTTGCGCCCTTGCCGCCTGCCCCTAGTATAACAGTTTTAAGACTTCTTTTCAATGAAAAGATGGGTATGCGGTTCGTATTTTGCTCCATAGGAGTGAGAAAAGCAGTTGCGAAAGGAAAGGATATCGTTTATACTTAAGACGGTTCCCTGGTTTTGGAAGCAAGGAAGGGAGGCTTGTAGGATGCCGGAAGTCCATGGAGATGGGATCAAGGATAAGGAAATAGAAGAAAATGAATTAAAGGAAAAGGAACAAAAAGAGATCATCATTGAGAAGATCAAAGAGAGGCCTTTGAACAAAAGGAGGTTAGTGCGCCGGACCATCATTACGGTGACGATGGCGGTCCTGTTCGGACTGGTGGCGTGCTTCACGTTCCTGGTCCTGCAGCCTGTCATCAGCAATTGGCTTTATCCACAGGAAGAACAGCCTGCCATCCTGTTCCCGGAGGATCGGGAAGAAATGTCCCCGGAAGAGATGTTGTCCGATACGATGCTGGCAGGTATGCAGCAGCAGGAAAACCATCAGGATCTGCAGGAGGAAGAAGAAAAACAGGAGGAATCCGCGGGACAGGGGGAGGAAGCCTTATCCCGGGACCAGATCAATGAAATCTTGGATCAGATCGTCTTAGATCGGTCGAATTACAGGGAATTGTATTCCGCCTTGTCCTCTTATGTGGCGGAGCTTAGCCAGTATATGGTGACAGTGACCGGGATTTCCTCCGAGGTCGATTGGTTGAATAACCTGGAAGAAAATAAGGACCAATCCTCCGGCGTCATCGTGGCGAAAACAGACCAAAGGTTGTATATTTTGACGGATTATGCGCCTATTCGGAATGCCGACCTGATAACGGTCACTTTGTATAATTCCACGGTCGTGGAGGCGGCGGTAGAGCAATATGACCCTGTGACCAACTTGTCCATCGTGATCGTGGAAATGGATGGTTTTTCAAATATCATGAAGGAAAGCATCAAGGCGGCGACCTTGGGTTCTTCTTATATGAGGAGCTTTTTAGGCGTCCCTGTGGTCGCCCTGGGAAGCCCTACCGGCGTAAGGGGATCCATCGGGTATGGGGTGATCACTTCCAATCCCTCCAATTTATCTTTGGTCGATGCCAATTATAAGCTGTTAAATACCGATATTTATGGCAGCAGCAGGGCGGGCGGCGTGTTGTTCAACCTCTCCGGGGAGGTGGTCGGCATCATTACGAATGACTATCACAATGAGGATATGCCGAACACGATCACTGCGTATGGAATCTCGGATTTAAAAAGGCTGATTGAGAAAATGTCAAATTCCAATGGGAGGCAGCTGCCCCATTTGGGCGTTACAGGAGTGGATGTGACAAAGGAAGCCTTTGAAAACTTCGGGATACCCTATGGGCTGTATGTGACGGAGGTGGAACTAAATTCCCCTTCCATGATGGCGGGCATCGTGCAGGGGGATGTGATCGTGTCCATCGGAGAAAGCGCGATCAATAATTCGACAAACTATTTCACCGCATTGATGAGCCTGGAAAAGGACCAGGAGGTTGAAGTGAAGGTCATGCGCCTGTCCCAGGAAGAATACAAGGAAATGGACCTTACCGTAACGGTAGGAGGCGTTGGAAAAGAAGAATAAAGGAGTTGGAGGTTGGAATGAAGTATATCAAGGACATGAAAGAAGGAGAGCGGATCATTGACATTTATCTTTGCAAGCATAAGCAGTCCGCCCTGACCAAGAATGGGAAACCCTATGAGAACGTGATCTTGCAGGATAAGACAGGGACGATGGATGCAAAGATCTGGGATCCGAACAGTCCGGGGATCAGCGACTTCGATTCGTTGGATTTTATAGAGGTCCATGGGGAAGTGACGAATTTTAACGGCGTCCTCCAGGTCAACATTAAGCGTGCCAGGCTCTGTAAGGAAGGGGAATATGATCCCAAGGAATATGTGCCGGTCAGTTCCAAGGATATTGATGAGATGTACGCCCAGCTTTTAAAATATGTGGAAAGCATCAAAAACCCTTATTTGAAAGAATTGCTGGAAAGCTTTTTTGTGAAGGACCAGGACTTTATCGAGGCATTCCGCAATTCGTCAGCGGCCAAGAGCATCCATCATGGCTTTGTAGGAGGGCTTCTGGAACATACCTTGGGAGTGACGAACCTTTGTAATTATTATTGCAGGGCGTATCCCATCCTGAAACGGGATTTGCTCCTTACGGCCGCCATGTGCCATGATATCGGCAAAATAAGGGAATTTTCCACTTTCCCGCTTAACGATTACACGGATGACGGGCAACTGTTGGGACATATTGTGATGGGTTCCCAAATGATTGGGGAGGCGGCGGCGAAGATTCCTCATTTCCCGCATGTACTGCTTACGGAATTACAGCATTGCATCCTTGCGCATCATGGGAAATATGAGTTCGGCTCTCCGAAGATCCCCTCGCTGGTCGAGGCGCTTGCCTTATATTATGCGGATGACACGGACGCCAAGATGGAGACGATGAAAGAAATCCTGGAAAATACCACGGAAACAGGCTGGCTGGGGTATAACAGGCTGTTTGAGACGAACCTGCGCGCGAGCAGGGCCCCGGAAGAAGGAGATTTATAAATGGAGAAGTCCCAGTTTCAGAAAAACCAGACGGTCACGGTGAAGATCGACGATATGGGTGTGGACGGGGAAGGCATCGGCAAGGTGGAGGGATTCACTTTGTTCGTGAAAGATGCGGTCATAGGGGATGTCGTGGAAGCGAAGATCCTTAAGAAAAAGAAAAATTACGCGTTTGCCAAGATGGAGAAGGTTGTCATGCCTTCTCCTTATCGCGTGGAGCCAAAATGCCCCAGCCACAGGCAGTGCGGCGGGTGTCAGCTCCAGGCGCTCTCTTATGAAAAGCAGTTGGAATATAAACAATCCAAGGTTCGAAACGACCTGATCCGCATCGGAGGGTTCCAGGAGGAAGAAATAGACCGCATCATGGAGCCCATCCTTGGCATGGAGGACCCATTCCATTACCGTAACAAGGCCCAGTATCCGGTGGGAAAAGATAAGTCTGGGAAGCTGGTGGCTGGATTCTATGCGGGACGGACGCATTCCATCATCCCGAACCTGGACTGCGCCTTGGGTGCAAAGGAGAATGAAGGGATCCTGCGGGCGATCCTGGATTACATGGAAGAAGCCCATGTGGAGCCATATGACGAATCAGATGGGACGGGGTTGGTAAGGCATATCCTGATCCGCACGGGTTTTTCCAGCGGACAGATCATGGTATGCCTGGTAATCAATTGGAAAAGGAAGAAGGGCAAAGAAGGAAATGCCACCTGGAGCAAAGGGCGCGTCAGCCAGGAATCCAGCAAGGAATCCAGCCAGGGAAAAGGCAGGCTTCGGGAGGAAAATCCACATATCGAAGAATATCTTCCGAAACAGGATATCTTGTTGAAGAAACTTACGCGAATCCCGGGAATGACAAGCGTGTCAGTTTGCATCAATACGGAGAAAACCAACGTCATTATGGGAAAGGAGGTTCATTGCCTCTGGGGGACCCCTTTCATCACGGATACCATATGTGTACGGGATATGGAAAAAGAAGGCTGCCCACATACGGGACAGGCTTTGGAATTTAAGATTTCCCCCCTGTCCTTTTACCAGGTGAACCCGATTCAAACGGAAAAGCTTTACAGCCTGGCGCTTCAATATGCGGGATTGACTGGGAAAGAGGTCGTTTGGGACCTTTATTGTGGAATTGGGACGATTTCGCTGTTCCTGGCTAGGTACGCCAAGCAGGTATATGGCGTGGAAGAGGTTGTCCAGGCAATCGCGGACGCCAGGGAGAACGCCCAGAGGAATGGGATCCGAAACGTGGAGTTCCTGACGGGGAAAGTCGAGGAAATTTTGCCGGAAAAAGAGGAAAAAGAAAAAGTTGACGCAGATGTCATAATCGTCGACCCGCCTAGGAAGGGCTGCGAAGAAGCCTGTTTAAAGACGATGCTGCAGATTGCCCCCAAGAAGATCGTCTATGTCAGCTGCGACCCCGCCACCCTGTCGAGGGATTTAAAAATTCTTTGCCAACAAGGCGGCTATCGCCTGGAAAAGGCGAGGGCGGTGGACCAGTTCGCGATGACGGGGCATGTGGAGACAGTTGTTTGCCTGTCCCAACAAAAGCCGGACGATGTTATCCGGGTAGGCTTGGACTTGGACGAGCTGGAGGTTACACCCGCCGAGGCAAAGGCTACCTATGGTGAAATAAAGGCTTATGTGAAAGAGCATACCGGGCTTGCGGTTTCTTCCCTCTATATCGCGCAAGTGAAACAGAAATACGGTAT
>CANPWC010000125.1 GCA_947581905.1 uncultured Acetatifactor sp. | reverse complement strand
TGGTAAAGATCTCCTCCGTCGGCATATTGGCTTCAAACACCGCGCCGGTTCCAGCCACTTCCGAGCCGCCCTCCCAAATATGGTCCTTCACCAGACCTACCGTAAAGTCCGTGCCCAGGCTATTTTCATAATGAAGCCTTTCAAACCCATATTCATTCAAAATACGGCATTTCTCCTTAAGGAACCTGTCATGCTCCTCCCATTCCGAAACGGCGTCACGCCCGCCAATGCGGACCGCTTTCAAGATCATCTCCCAAAGGCGGCGCATCGCCTCATCCACGCCCACATCCGGGAACACCTTGCGAGCCCACTTCTCATGGGCTACGGCAGCCACCGTCCAAGGCACTTCGCTGGCCATCATCAGCTTGTCATATTCTTCCAAAGCCTGATCCATCGCCGCCCCATGCTTCTGCATCCTCACCGGGTCTATGCCCTTCAGGTTCTCCGGGTCGCCGCCTCCGATGGAAACGCTGCCCGCGCCGCGCTTGGCATAGTAAGTATAAGAAGCCGCCTTCCAATCCGGGACGGTGGACAGGGCCTCGTCTGACACATGGAGGAAATACTGCCTGGTGTCAAAGGGATCGTTCCAACGCATGACCACCTCCCCCGCCCCGGCCAGATAAGCCTCTTCAATCAGGAAATGGGCGAACTGCGCATGCTCCACGCTGCAGTTAATGACGATCTCCTGTCCTTTCTGGACATTGACGCCCGTACGCACGATCAGGCGGGCATACTCCCTGACCTGTTCCTCCAACCCATAAAAAGCATCCATCTCACATCTTCCTTTCTTAAATCGATATCTAGATCGTTCTGATCGAACCCAGCCCGCCGCCTTCGCTTATTGCTTAACGGCCATGCGGTCCTGTTTAAAGAAAATGGCCAGCCCCACCAAGAACATGACGGCAATGACGACCACCCCTGCACGGGAGGTGTCGAACAGCTGGGTGGAAATCCCCATGATCAACGTCCCCATGAAGGACGCCCCTTTGCCGAACACGTCAAAGATGCCGAAATACTCGCTGGATTTCTCCTTTGGGATGATCTTGGCAAAATAGGAGCGGGACAAGGCCTGGATCGCACCCTGGAACACGCCCACGCAGGTAGCCAAAAACCAGAACTGCCAGGCGGAAACCAAAAACAGGGCAAAGACCGCGATGCCGAAGTACGCCATGACGCAGATGCCGATCAGCTTGCCGGGGGAATGCTTGCCCGCCAGCTTGCCGAACAGGATCGCGAATGGGAACGCCACCACCTGCGTCAGCAGCAGCGCCAGCAGCATGCTGGTGTCGTCGATGCCCACGTCCTTGCCATAGGTGGTCGCCATCTCAATGATCGTATAAACCCCGTCAATATAGAAGAAAAAGGCGACCAGGTACCACATCACCTTCTTATTCTGAAAAAGGTCCCGGAACAGCTCCTTAAGCGCAATCCCCTGGGATTCTCCCCCTTCGGGCGCGACCGTATAATGCTGGCGGTAATTTTTGATCAAAGGGATCGTCACCAGCACCCACCAGGCGGCATTCAGGAAAAAGGAAATCTGGATCGCCGTCCCCATGGGCAGGCCGAACAGGTTCTCCCCCTGCAGCACCAAAAGCAGGCTTGCCACGAACGGGATGCAGCTTCCGATATAGCCCCAGGCATAACCGTGGGCGGAAACCCGGTCCATCCGCTCGTTTTCCGTCACGTCCACCAACATGGAATCATAGAATACGATGCTGGTATTCAAGCCTACCCTCGCCAGCACGATGATCCCCAGGAAGCCAAGCCAGTTCCCGGCAAGCGCAAGGCCTGCGCAGGAGAGTGCGCCGATGGCCATGAACGTGATGAACATCGGCTTCTTCCAGCCTTTCCGATCGGAAAGGGTCCCCAGGGTGGGTCCGAGGATTGCCACGATCAAAGTAGCGGCGGACGCGGCATATCCGAAATACGCGGTCGAGTCGGAATCCGCCAGCCCTGCAGCCCTGGCGATGTTTTTAAAATAAATCGGAATGATCGTCGATAACAGCATGACAAAGGCGGAATTGCCTACGTCATACAAGATCCAATCCTTTTCCAGCTTCGTTAATTTCTTCATCCACAATCCCTCGCTTTCTTTCGTGGCTTATTCGTAATCCTGGTCAAACCGTTTCGGCAGCGGCGTCCCCTTTTCCTCATATTCCAGGTATGCCTCGATCAACATCCTCGCGACAGGGATGGCTTCCTTTAACTTCCCATCCAGGACTAGGCTGCTTTCCTCACACTTCGGATTATCCTGGCTGGTGACGAACATGCCGGCGAAAGCGTCATACTTGCCAATCGCCCGAAACAGCCAAAGCAACGCCCCACGCGCCACGCCCCGGACCTTGCGGAACATGGTAAGGTTGCCCCGCATGGACTTCACCGCTTCCGCGGCATATTCCGGCTTGATATGGAAAAACGGCGCAATGACCTCCCCCACATGCCGGTCCGAATAAAGATGCGTCACGGAGTCATATTCCATGGGATCCAAACCCTGCTGCCGCATCAGATATTTGTCAAACTCCGTCTCAATCTCCGCATGGGAAACGCCGGAATCCTCCACCTGCCGGTTGATGTAGCCATGGCACGTGCTGTCCAAGGCAAAATGGCAGATAAAACCCAGCACATAAGCACGCGCGCCGGCCGGATCGACGCTTCTTGCCACCAGCCTGCGGCACCGCCTGAAAAAGGGATACGCGCTTTCCCTGTGCATGTCATGCCCCTTGGAACAGATCCTGTTGGGGATGACGGGCCGAAAATGGAATAAGATATCCGGGCCATGGAGCCCGATATAGAACAGGCTCTTCCGATATGTGACTTTCTCCTGCAGCGAGGGTTCCAGGCCCGTAAGGACCAGGTTCCCAAAATGATAATGTGCAAACGTAGACGGCATCCCCTTTTCCCTCCTTTGCCTAAAATACGCCTTTTCCCCTATTTTACCAAGTTTGTTTAGCCTTGGCAATCTTTCCCGATAAAATAAAGTAAAAATAATGCAACAGCCTGCCCTGCCGCCATCTTATGGGCAAAGATAGTCGCGCAGCGACGTAAAAGCGCACAAGCGCGGCTTCGCAGCCGAACCGGTTCGGCTTGCTAATTCCGGCGAAATGTGGTAGTATACTTTTAGGTGTAAAAACGCGCCATCAAGGAGATCGCCATGAATCACATTTATTTTGAGAACCCGTCTTCCTACCCCGGTCAAGAAGAAAGTCCGAAGCGGGTTTTTTCTGAGGGAACGAGCCCTGCCCTGCTTCGGCAGTTCATGGATTACCTCGACCGCAACCGCGGACGGATCAAAAGCGTCACCCTATGCCTCTACCTTTATAACAATCCCAAACTAGACCTTTTCTTAAAACAGCTTGCGCAGCAGGGAATCGATGTGACCGTGATCTCCATCCCGTTAGCAGGCTATGACAACCAAGGCACGTCCGATGTCTATGATTTGGACACGATGCGTCCAACCGCTTACCGTCAGACCAAGATGGACTACGCCAGGTGCATCTACCAGCAGGCGAAGCAGGGGAATTACCGGAACTTCCATCTGTGCATCTTTCCCCATGTCTATGTGCGCAGCACCAGGATGAGGTCTTTTTCCAGGGGGGAATACCCCTATAGCTTACATATCAAGATGGCTTATATCGCTTTCCAGGATAAGCCGGGCACGATCTGCATGTCTTCTTCCAATTTCGCGCTGCGGGATGAAGTCAAGGATGATTTCCTGCTGTTCGTGGAGGACGACCGCGGGCTTTGCCAGTGCACGGAGCAGTTCCTGGAACGGATGAAGCAATACGCCCCCCGCATCTACCATTTCGATGAAAACGGGGACCACCTCCATTTCCGCATCCGCAAGGAGCCGCCTGTCGCGACCCGGGACTTGTATTATCTCGCGCCGTTCTATGACAACGCCCAGGCGATGGCGGAGCGGCGCCTCTGCGAACTGATCCGGGGCGCACGGGAACGGATCTACATCTGCGCGCAGCATATCTGTGCCTACAATTACCGTGTGCCGATGCAGTTTTCTTCGACCCCTATGGAGCCTGTGCATCCCGGATTCCTGGCGGACGTCATCGCCAAGGCAAAGGAGGGGCTTAAGGTAAGCTGCCTCTCCCAGACCTTCGTGGACGCCGCGGGCAACACGCTGCCCGGATGCCGCGCCCCTCTGAACACCCAGGCATTCCAGGAATTTATCACCAAGATCAATGAAAGCGAAAATGCGGCTTATGACATCAATTCTTCCGTACACAGCAAGTTCCTGGTCGTGGACGATACCGTCGTCCTCACCACTTGCAACTTCACGCCGACCCAATTCATCTACCTGGACAAGGTAGAGCTTCCAGCCATCCCTTATTCCGGCATCCATTCCGAAGTAGGCATGTTCCTCTTTTTACAGGATGCCGACCTTGCCCGGAAGCTGATCGCGAACTTCCAGGACATCCATTCCAGGAGGGACACCATCCATTACAAGGCTGCCGGGACGGTGCTCTGCCCCATCTGCAACAGCCCCATGGTAAAGCGCAGGCGAAAGAGCGACGGGGCACAGTTCTGGGGATGCTCCAAGTACCCGCAGTGCCGCGGGACCAGGAGAATCGAAAACGGCGCATAGGAGGATACAAGCATGAAAGTGATCAGTCTGTTCAGCGGCTGCGGCGGGCTGGACCTGGGGTTCGAGCGGGCCGGCTTCGAGATCCCGGTGGCAAACGAATTCGATAAAACGATCTGGGAGACCTTCGAGGCGAACCACCCTCGCACCAAGCTGATCCGGGGGGACATCCGCAACATCCGGGAGGAGGACTTCCCGGACGAAGTGGACGGCATCATCGGCGGGCCGCCCTGCCAGTCCTGGTCGGAAGCCGGGGCGCTAAGGGGCATCGACGACGAAAGGGGCAAGCTCTTTTTTGAATATATCCGCATCCTGAAAAAGAAGCAGCCGAAGTTCTTCCTGGCGGAAAACGTGAAGGGGATGCTGGCGAACCGCCATTCCCAGGCGGTAAAGAACATCCTGTCCATGTTCGAGGACTGTGGCTATGAAGTCACCCTCCATGTGGCGAACGCCAAGGATTACGGCGTGGCGCAGGAGCGTCTGCGCGTCTTTTATATCGGCTTTCGGAAAGACCTGGACGTCCCGTTCCTTTTCCCGGAGGGCTCCACGAAAGAGGACGACAAGAAGCTCACCTTAAGGGACGTCATCTGGGACCTTAAGGACGACGCGGTCCCCGCCGCCGACAAGAACCACCACAACCCTGCCGCCCGGAACAACAACGAATATTATACCGGCGCCTTTTCCAGCATTTTCATGAGCCGGAACCGCGTAAAAGGCTGGGACGAACAGGCCTTTACCGTACAGGCCTCCGGCAGGCAGTGCCAGCTCCATCCCCAAGCGCCCAAGATGGTCAAGGTGGGGACGGACGTCTGCCAATTCGCGGAAGGCTGCGAAAGCTTGTACCGCCGGATGACCGTGCGGGAGGTCGCCCGCATCCAGGGCTTCCCGGACGACTTTTGTTTCTTTTACGACACTGTGGACACCGGCTACAAAATGATCGGGAACGCCGTTCCCGTGAACCTGGCCTATGAAGTGGCTGTCTCAATCCGCCGGGCTTTGGAAAAGACATCCCTACAAGGAGAATAAACGCATGAACAAGAATAAAGCCAGCGCCAACGATTCTTTGGTGAAGAAGGACCAGAGCCTGACCGCCACAGGCATCGTCATCATACTGATCATCGTGTTCCTGGCAGGCGCTTATTATAAGATCGACGACGTCTTAAGGGATCGCTCCATCGGCCGCCTGGAGGAGGGCGTCGCCACCGTCGCCCAGGAGGTCATTTCCAAACTGGAACAGGACAGCAGCATCCTTAACGCCACGGCGGACGTCATCTCCCAGGCGGACAACTTCGACATCGATGCCACCGTCGCCGTCATGGAGTCCGTCAGCCCGTTATTGGAAACCATGCAGGTCCGGATCCTTCTTCCCAACAACCAGATCCTGACCGCCAGCGGAGAGGTGACGAATCCGATCGACACAACCCAGATTTCTTTCGCGGAGGAAGCGCCTTTGGGCGAGCACATCTCCAACCGGGTCTACAGCCTTGCTACCGGCGAACCTGTCCTGAAGCACTATGTCCCCATCCGGCAGGGCGACCAGACCGCCGCCATGCTTTATGGGATCACTTTCCTTGCGGATATGCCGGATACCCTCAACATCGGCAATATTTATAACAGCTCCGCCAATGTATACATCATCGATACGAAGACCGGCGACTTCATCCTGGACACGAAGCACGACACCCTGGGCAACATTACCGACTATTCCAGCGCGAACGCCCCGAAGACGACCAAAGGCGGCCTGACCTGGGACGCTTTCGAGCAGGATATGTTGGACCTGGGCTCCGGATATGTGATCTTCCGCGCCCAAAACGCGGCTGACTGGGAATACATGTATTATTCCCCCGCCGGGATCAACCAATGGGCCATCGCCGTGGCCGTGCCGGAAAAGGAAGCTTTCTCCAGCGTCTTCGCCGCCCGGCAAGTCTATTTCTACCTGGGGATCGCCATGGCCATCTTGGTCCTGCTTTACTACCTGTGGGTCCGCAACAACGCCAAGAAGCTTATGAACGTGGCCGTGGAACAGGCGATTTTAACGGAAAAGCTGCATAAGGCGGAAGCGGCGGACCGTGCCAAGAGCACTTTCCTTTCCAACATGTCCCATGACATCCGCACGCCTATGAACGCCATCATCGGCTTCACGACCCTGGCGCAGACCAACCTGGGCAACACGGAACGCGTCCAGGAATATTTAAAGAAGATCCTGTCCTCCAGCAACCACCTGCTTTCCTTGATCAACGACATCCTTGACATGAGCCGCATCGAATCCGGCAAGCTGAACATTGAGGAAAAGGAATGCTCCATCTCTGACATTTTCCGGGATATGCGCAACATCATCCAGACCCAGATGCAGGCCAAGCAGCTTAACTTTTTCATGGATACCGTGGATGTGGTGGATGAGAACATCTACTGTGACAAGCTGCATGTGAACCAGGTGCTCCTGAACCTCTTGTCCAACGCCATCAAGTTCACGCCCTC
>CANPWC010000124.1 GCA_947581905.1 uncultured Acetatifactor sp. | reverse complement strand
CTGCTGCCCCAGGTGGAGGTGCCGGACTTCCCTGCCCGCCCGGAGGAATTGGCCGGGGCGATGGCGGATATTTATCATCGGTATTTTGAGCGGCTTGTCCTGACGCAGGAGGATTTCCAGAAGACGCGCCAGTACCAGGCGAACCGGATGCGGAAGTCCATGGAGGCTTCCATGGACTTTGACTCTTACCTGCGGCAGCTTCAGATCGTCATTGACAGGGAGGACCCGGAGAAGAACCTGGAGCGGCTGGTGCAGCTTTTGAACAAGACCAATCAGTTCAACCTGACCACCAGACGCCATGAGTTGGCGCAAATGCGCAAAGTCCTTGACGACCGGAACAAGAGGGTCTATCTGTATCGGGTGGAGGACTGCTTCGGGGACAACGGCATCGTGGCCGCCCTGGTGGTGGACTTAGGAGGCGCGGCTGGCGCACAGGTGGAAGCGGCTGGCAGTGCGGAAGCAGCGGCTGGTGCGGAGGTTGGTGCTGGCGCGGCTGGTATAGGGATTGGTGCAGGCGCAGGAAGCCCCTGCCCCGTGGTGGAGGAGTTCGTCATGAGCTGCCGCGTCATGGGCAGGCGCATCGAAGCCGCCCTGCTGGAGGACGTGGAGGAGAGGCTTTCCGCGGAGGGCTATGGCAGGCTGCGCACCCTCTACCTGCCCACGGCGAAGAATAAGCCAGTGGAAGCCTTATATGAAAAAATGGGCTATCAAATTCTTAAGAAATCCGAAAATGGGGCGAAAGAATACGAGATAGACTTGGCAAACAGGCCAAAAAGGGTGTATTATGCTAGCATAAGAGGGTGAGCGGCAGCAGATTTTCAGGTATGCGCATGCTTAGGTCCGGAAAGGTTGGAGGAGCGGATGAAGGAGAAGATATTGGCGCTGATGGACGAGGTGTTCCAGGTCGCGCCCGGGACGGTGACGGAAGAGACGCGGATGGAGGACCTGGAGCAATGGGATTCCCTGAACCATGTCATGCTCATCGGGGAACTGGAGGGCAGGCTTGGAATCGTGATTCCCCTGGAGGAAGCCATGGAGATCACGACAGTGAAGGAAATCCTGCAAAAAGCGTTGTAATCCACCGCTGCTTTTGCAAGGAAGAACGTCTGGAAGGAGCATGCCGATGGCTTTTGGAGTTCGACCGGTGACGGAAGCCGACCTGGAAAATATCATGCGTTGGCGGATGGACCCGGATATTACCAAATATATGAATACGGACCCACAGCTTACCCTGGAAGGGCAGAAGAGGTGGTTTGCGCGCATCAGCGCGGATGCCGACGTGCGCTATTGGATCGTGGAGGTGGACGGCGCTCCGGCGGGGGTGATCAACCTGACGGGGCTTACGCGCCAGGACGGCGTCCTGGGCTGGGCATACTATGTGGGGGAAAAGGCGCTGCGCAGCGTAAAGCTGGCCCTTTCCCTGGAAATGAGCCTGTATGATTATATTTTCGACGTCTTAGGGAAGCAAGCGTTGGTGGGGGATATTTTCACCCTGAACAAGGGCGTCATCCAGCTCCACCTGTTTTGCGGCAGCGTGGTTTTGGAAGAAAAGAAGCGCCACGTCTGCAAGGGAGGCGTCTGGTACGACGTGACGTTCATGGGCATGACCCGGGAGCGCTGGGAGGAAGTGCGCGCCACGAAGAAATATGAAAAGATTGATTTTCAGCATGCAGAGATAGACCTATAAAGGATGGATGGGATATGAACCAGGAAATTAAAATTGCCAATCGAACCATTAGTGAACAGGCTCCTGCCTTTATCATCGCGGAGATGTCGGCCAACCACGGGATGGATTTCGACCGGGCGGTGGCGATCATGCAGGCGGCCAAGGACGCCGGGGCGGACGCCATCAAGATCCAGACCTATACGCCGGACACCATCACCTTGGATTCTTCGGCCCCTTGCTTCCAGATCACCCAGGGGACCATCTGGGACGGCACGACGCTCCATAAATTATATGAGACGGCTTATACGCCCTGGGAGTGGCAGCCGAAGTTAAAGAAAATCGCGGAAGAGATGGGGCTGATCTTCTTTTCCTCCCCGTTTGACCTGACCGCGGTGGACTTCCTGGAGGAGATGGACGTGCCCGCCTACAAGGTGGCGAGCTTTGAAATAAATGACATCCCTTTCTTGCGCAAGATCGCCCGGAAAGGGAAGCCTATCATCATGTCCACCGGCATCGCCTATCTGTCCGATATCGAACTGGCGCTGGCGACCTGTAAGGAAGAGGGCAACGAGGATGTGGTCCTGTTGAAGTGCACTTCCGCTTATCCTTCTCCTTATGAGGACATCAACTTAAGGACGATCCCTTCGATGAAAGAGACGTTCCATTGCCTGGTAGGGCTGTCCGACCATACCTTAGGGACGGCCGTTGCGGAGGCGGGCGTGGCCTTGGGAGCCCGGGTCGTGGAGAAGCATCTGACCCTGCGCCGCGCCGATGGCGGGCCGGATGCCGCGTTTTCCATGGAACCGGAAGAATTTCGTAAAATGGTGGATGACATCCGCATTGTGGAGAAAGCCCTGGGCAAGGTGACGTATGAGCTGACGCCCAAGCAGAAAGCCAGCCGCGACCATGCGCGTTCTTTATTCATTGCCCAGGACATGAAGGCAGGCGAGGTGTTCACGCCCCAGAATCTGCGTTCGGTGCGTCCGTCCTGCGGCATGCACACAAAGCATTATGAGGAGGTCCTGGGCAAGAAGATCCGCAAGGATGCCAAGATGGGCACGCCCATGAGCTGGGACCTGGTTGATTTCGATGAATAAGGGTGGAAAATGTAAATACTATTTTCGGGCGGATGGCGACGGCCGGACCGGGGCGGGGCATCTGATGCGCTGCCTTACGATCGCGGACGCCCTGGCGGATCTGCTGGGAAGCGGGGAGGATGTCTGCTTCCTGACAGGCAGCGAGGAAGCGGCCGGCCTGGTACAAAGCAAGTCCGCCTGGGGAAGCTTGCCGGAGGATGCGACGCCTGGACGGGGAATCGGGCTGGACCGGGCAGGATCCGCCGGGGGAAAGCGACTTCCCCGCCGTTATCAGGTCTTGTCCCTGGGGACGCAGGTCTTCCAAAGGGAAGAGGAACTTTCTGTCCTTGGCCGCGTGGCCCGGTCCGATGGCGCGGACCGGCGGGTTTTCCTGGTAGACAGTTATGAGGCGTCGGACGCTTACCTGGAGGGGCTCCGCCCTCTGGGGGAGGTATGGCTGCTGGACGATTTGTGCGCCCACGCCTATCCGGTGGACGGCATCCTGAATTACCATCCGTTCGCCTCCCTGGACGCTTACCAAAGGCTTTACGGACAAGGGGATAAGCAGTGCCCTAACGCCCCGAAGTTTGGGCTGGGAAGCGCTTACGCGCCCATCCGCCCCCAATTTTTGGGGAAAGGGGAAGCGCCTCTTAAAGATAGGGTAAGGCAGGTGCTCATCACCACCGGCGGCGGGGACGCGGATAATATTGCCGCAAAGGTCCTAGCCGCGATCTGGGAGGAGGATTGCGTCTATCATGTGGTGGTCGGTCGCTTCCATCCGCACCTGTCCTGGTGGCGGAAGCAGGAAGAGGCGCAGGACCGGCTCCAGGTCCATGTGGACGTGGCGGATATGGCGTCCCTCATGGCGTCCTGCGACCTGGCGGTCACGGCAGGAGGGAGCACCATTTATGAACTGGCGTCTGTAGGGCTGCCTTTCCTGTGTTTTTCTTACGCGAAGAACCAGGAGGCTTTAACGGAGTACATCGGCTCCAACCAAATCGCGGGCTTCGCTGGCGCTTACCACAAAGACCCGATTGGGACGCTTCAAGAGATGGGGCGGCAGTTTAGGGGCTTAGTTGGGGACAAAGGCTTAAGGAGCGCCTATTCCGAGGCGGAGAAGCGCCTGGTCGACGGGCGGGGCGCGTGGCGGGCGGCCGCGCTGCTTATGGGAGAGGACGGAAAAAGGAGATAAAGCGGATGAAAAGTCCAACGCAAGCGTGGAACTGGATCAAGGGACGGGTGAAGCCGGAATGGAAAACGGCTTTTTTTGCCACGTTCGCGATGGGGCTTTTGACCCATCTGCCGATCCTGTTGTCGGACATCCCGAACCATGACGGCCTGGACAGCATATATTTCGACCAGAACATGGTCACTTCCGGCAGATGGTTTTTGTCCGCCGCCTGCGGGCTGTCTTCTTATTATACGCTTCCCTGGGTCATTGGCGTGTTGGGCGTTTTGTACCTGTCCCTCGCCTGCGTCGCGCTGGTGGAATTTTTAGAGGTGCGCCATAAAGGCTGCATCGTCCTGATCGGCGGCCTTTTGGCCACGTTCCCTTCCATCGCGTCCACGTTCGCTTATGTTTATACCTTGGACGGTTATATGCTGGCCCTTTTGCTGGCCGTCTTGGCCGTCCTGCTGACCGCGCGTTTCCGGTGGGGCTTCCTGGCGGGAATGGCCTGCCTGGGGTTTAGCATGGGCATATATCAGGCATATTTGCCGTTCGCGGTCTTGCTTAGCCTCTATGGCATCTTGATGCTGGCGCTGTCTGGACTTCCCTTTCGGGAAAAGGTGCGGCGGGGGGCCAGGTATCTCTATATGGGCGTCCTGGGCATGGCGTTTTATTATCTGGCGCTCCAGGTCTTGTTGCGCCTCCAGGGAAAGGTGCTGGACGATTACCAGGGCATCAACGGCATGGGCGCCTTGGGCGGGCGGGGGCTTGCAGGCATCCTGAAGCAGATTTACCAAGATTTCTTCGCGTTTACGCTGAAAGGGAACGTGTTCTTCCAAAACGTGTATTCCGCATGCGCCCTGTGCGCCCTGTCCCTTTTGCTCATCTGGGGGGTGGCGCGCCTCGCCCTGCGAAAGAAATGGTGGAAGAGCCCCTGGTTTTATGGGATCCTTTTCGTGTCAGGCTTTGGGCTGCCCTTGGCCACGAACCTGATCCTGCTTGTTTCACCGGATGTGACCTACCATCTGTTGATGCGTTATCAATGGGTGCTGCTGATCATCTGCCCGGTGGCGTTTTTAGATCGGTATGGCTGTGAAAAGCCCCTGGAAAGCTGGGTCCTGTTGTTGGCCGCGGGGATCCTTACGTTCCATTATGCGGTGACGGATAACATCGCTTATTCCAATTTGGAGAAAAGATATGAGAAAACCTACGCCTATTGCGTCAGGCTGCTGGACCGCATCGAGCAGACGCCGGGCTATTACCAGGGGATCCCCATCGCCATGGTAGGCGTGGTGGGGGACGAATCTTTCCCGGAGACGGACATAACCGGAGAGGTCACTTCCGGCATGATCGGCATCCCGGGCGACTCCCTGTTATACCGGGGGGATAATTATGAACTGTTCATCCGCCACTATTTGGGGGCTACCTTGAACATCTTGCCTGCGGACGCCATGGCCGAGGCGTATTATGCTGACTTCTATCGGGAGATGGAAAGCTTCCCGGGAGCGGATTCCATCCGTATCGTGGACGGGATCCTGTATATCAAGACGGAAAACATCGAGTGACCACGGAGGACGTTATGCCACTTTTATCCATTGTTCTTCCCTCCTATAACGAGGAACAGAATATCGGGAACACGGTCCGCGTTTTGGCGCAGGTTTTGTCCAAGGCGCAGATTGATTATGAGCTGCTGTTCATCAGCGATGGCTCGCGGGACGGCACTTATGCGCAGATTGAAAAGGCGGCGCAAGAGGACCCTCGGGTCAAGGGCGTGGAATTTTCCCGTAATTTTGGCAAGGAGGCCAGTATTTTCGCGGGCCTTAGGCTGGCGTCCGGCAACGCGGTGGTGGTCATGGACTGTGACCTGCAGCATCCGCCTGAAATGCTCCCGCAGATGTGGAAGCTGTGGCAGGAAGGCTATGAGGTGGTAGAGGGGATCAAAAAGGACCGCGGCAAGGAAAGCCTGGGGCATAAGCTCTCGGCAGGCTTGTTCTACCGTGTCATGAGCAGGCTGATGAAAATGGATATGACGGCCTCTTCGGATTATAAATTATTGGACCGCAAGGTGGTGGACGTGCTGGTCTCCCTGCCGGAGAAGAACACCTTCTTTCGGGCGCTGACGTTCTGGGCGGGCTTTCGTACCACTTCCGTGGAATATGAGGTGAAGGAGCGCCTGTACGGGGAAAGCAAATGGTCCACCTGGAGCCTGATGAAATACGCCGTTTCCAACGTGACCTCTTTCAGCACCCTGCCCCTGCAGTTCGTGACTTTCTTAGGCGTGGTCTCCATCCTGTTCAGCATCGTCTTAGGCATCCAAACGTTGGCGAAATACCTGTCCGGCACTGCCGTGGAAGGGTTTACCACGGTGATCCTCTTGATCTTGATCATCGGCGGCTTCCTGATGGTGAGCCTGGGCATTATCGGCCATTACCTGGCGAGGATTTATGAAGAGGTGAAAGGCAGGCCGAAATACATTATCAGCAAAGCGACAGAGAACCTGCATCCGGTGGAGGAAAGGACGGTGACGCGGCAGTGACGCCTGTAAAAAAGCGCATGGCGAATATGGAGCTACTGCGCATCTTGGCTATGCTGATGGTGACGATGCTGCATTTCCTGGACAAGGGGAACATTTTGCCCTCCCTGACGGGGGAGCTTGGCGTCAACGGATGCCTGGCATGGGTGCTGGAGCTGTCGTCTATCGTGGCGGTGGACGTGTATATGCTGATCAGCGGCTTCTTCCTGGTAGGATCGGGCTTCCGGACCAGGCGGCTGCTTGAGCTTCTCTGCCAGGTGTTGTTCTATAGCCTCTTGATCCCGCCCGTTTTAGCCGCGGTGGGCATCCTAAAGCCTGGGGAGCTGACCCTTTATCAGCTGCTGCAGTATATTTTCCCGACGCAGATGGCGCATTATTGGTTCATTTCGGCTTATGTGGTCATGTACCTGTTCTCCCCCATCCTGGGGATCGCGGTGAAAAACATGAAGAAGGGGCAGCTTCGGACCGTCATCTTCTTCCTGCTTTTGTTCTTGTCAGTGAATAAGTCCGTCCTGCCGGTAAGGCTGGAAACGGACAACTTAGGGTATGATGGGATATGGTTCATGTGCGTGTACCTGATCGCCGCCTATCTGCGCCTGTTCGGCATAGAGGAGCTAAAGGCGGCCAAGGAGGCCGCACGCAAGGCTTTGGGGACGGATGCGCCGGTCGGGAAGAAAGCCTTTGGAAGGCGGCGCGGCCTTG
>CANPWC010000123.1 GCA_947581905.1 uncultured Acetatifactor sp. | reverse complement strand
GGCCCAGTGGCTCAGTTGGTTAGAGCGTCGCCCTGTCACGGCGAAGGTCGTCGGTTCGAGTCCGATCTGGGTCGTTGTGATGGAAGCCCATCGCGAGAGGAACGGTTTTGAGGGATCAAAGCCGTTTCTTTGCGTATGGCGAGGAGTGACGGAAAGCGCGTAAGCGCGACTATGCATGCCGAACAAGTTCGGCAGCTGAACTAGTCCGGCAGCCGAACTTGTTCGGCTTGGGTGCGGGCTGGACTGTTAGTGTTTTGAAAACTTTTCTTTCTGGATTTTTTGAAAAAGGTATTGACATTTGGAAGAGAAGTGATTACAATAATTCATGTTGCAGGTGGTGATCCTGTGGCGGATGTGCGTGTAGCTCAGCTGGATAGAGCGACTGGCTACGGACCAGTAGGTCGTGGGTTCGAATCCTATCACGCACGCGGAAGGGACTGGAGAGCGCTCCGGTCCCTTTTTTTAATCCCATGGGATACGTTCTAAGGCAAGGAGGGGCCCTGGATGGAAAATTTAAGGAAGTGCAGGCGCTGCCTGACCAGGGAGCTTATGGGGGAGGAGAAGGATTATTTCCGCAACCTCCATGAGTATGTCGCGAACCTGGACCCGGACATAAAGGCGGACCAGGACTTGTATGAACGCCGTCTGGCCTGCTGCAAGGGCTGCGACTGGCTGGACCGGGGGATGTGCAGACAGTGTGGGTGTTATGTGGAGCTTCGCGCCGCCATTGGCAGGAATGATTGCCCGGGACATAAATGGTAATCATCTTTTTACAAAAAATTTAGAAATCACGGGCGGAGGGTGTATTTACGCAGGCGGGAAGTCATGCTAAAATATGGTCAGAGATCATGGAAAGCGCGGATTGCCTTAAGACGGGGCGATACGGAAAGGAAAGGCTATGGGCAGACTGGAATTCATAGACCAGCTTAGGAGGGCGCTGAATGGCAATGTTTCCCCCGCGTTGGTAGCGGATAACGTGAATTATTACATGGAATATATCTCCTCCGAGATACGGAAGGGGAAGACGGAGGAAGAGGTGCTGGATGCCCTGGGGGACCCGCGGCTGATCGCCAGGACCATCATTGACACCCATTCGCCGGATTCCGAAGACGCCCACCAGTCCGGTGAATTTGAAGAGGGGTATGGGGACTTCCAGCAAGCTTCCTATAACTATGACGAAGATGGGTACCGTACAGAGGATCCTTTCCGCAAGGGCTTTGGGCAGGAGGATGAAATCTTTCGCCAGGATGGCCGGCGGGACGTGGGCTGGATCTTCCGGGTCCCCCTCTGGGCATGGCTGCTTTTGATCCTGCTTATCGTCATCATCGTGATCAGCTTCGTGTTTTCCGTCGTATCGTATCTAGCCCCGATCCTGATCCCGATCATCGTGGTCATTTTCCTGATCAAGCTGTTTCGTGATTGGTTGAACTAAAGAAGCGTCCCGTCCGCGAAGCGGTTGGGCGGAACGCTCCAGGGAGTCGGCTTATTCGTTGCCACGCATCCACCCCTTGCGGGCGGGTGCGTGGCTTCTTTTGGAAAGAAATGAGCCGCCAGGGGGGCTGGCGGCTCATTGAGGGGAGTATAAATAATTAATATAAGGGTTTCGCAAATAGGCTCTACGCGCTATTCACTGTAAAGTAGTATACTGGATACCACAAAAAAAATCAATACTGCATGGTACTAAAGTCCCATATATTTTTTGAGATCAACTTAAGAGGTTGTAAAAGGAGGGGCACAGGACCGCGTTTTTGAAAGATTCATGAATAAATGCCGGAATTTGGAGGCATACTACTGCTGTAACTAATAACAGACAGGAGGAATTTAAAATGTCAAACAACCAGAACCAGAACTACGATAGCAGCAAGTACAGCAACAGCACCAGTTCTTCTGACAGCCAGAACGGTCAGGGCCAGAAGAATGGACAGGGCCAGAAGAACAACCAGGGGCAGAAGAATAGCCAGAACTGCCAGAACGACTAAGTAGGGCGGCCTATGGGCCGTGCCGGATGAGGAAAGGCGCCCGGACGAAGGGACAATTTCGTCTGGGCGCTTTTTGCGTGTTTACAATTCATCCCAGATTTGGTACAATGGTTCCGCCGGCTGGGATTTGTTCCAAAACCATGGACCGGCTTATGATCGAGCAGAGGATGGATGGATCGGTGAAAAGGTTTGAATTGATCGCGCCCTGCCATTTCGGGGTGGAAGCGGTGCTGAAAAGGGAAATCATAGATTTGGGATATGACGTCACGGAAGTGTCGGACGGGCGGGTGACGTTCTTCGGGGACGAGGAAGCGGTCTGCCGGGCGAACCTGTTCTTACGGACGGCGAACCGGATTTTGATTAAAATAGGAAGCTTCCATGCGGAGAGCTTCGAGGAGCTGTTCCAGGGGACCAGGGACCTGCCTTGGGAAGAATACATACCGGCGGACGGGAAATTCTGGGTCACGAAGGCATCCAGCGTGAAAAGCAAGCTTTATAGCCTGCCGGACATCCAGTCCGTCATGAAGAAGGCCATGGTGGAACGGCTGAAGGAAAGGTATCATACGGAATGGTTCGCGGAGGACGGGCAAAGCTTCCCGGTCCGCGTGTTTTTGTTAAAAGATGAGGTCACGGTCGGCCTGGACAGCACCGGGGATCCCTTGCATAAGAGGGGGTATCGGAAGCTGACGGCGAAAGCGCCTATTGCGGAGACGCTGGCGTCCGCCATGATCCTTTTGACGCCATGGAACAAGGACAGGCCGCTTGCGGATCCTTTTTGCGGCAGCGGGACCATCCCGATCGAGGCCGCGATGATGGCGGCCAAGGTCGCGCCCGGCAGGAACCGCTCCTTTACCGCCCAGGCCTGGGGGCATGTCATTGGGAAGCGCCTGTGGTTCGATGCCAGGCAGGAAGCGGATGAGATGGCGGACCTGTCGGTAGAGACGGATATCCAGGGTTATGACATCGATGAGCACATGGTGGATATCGCCAGACAAAATGCCAGGATGGCCGGGGTGGACAAGCTAATCCGCTTCCGGCGCGGGGATGTGGCGCAGTTTTCCCATCCCAAGCAATATGGCTTCCTGATCACCAATCCGCCCTACGGCGAGCGCCTGGAAAGGCTGCCGCAGCTGTACCGCACCCTGGGTGAGAGGTTTGCCATGCTGGATGCCTGGAGCCTGTGCCTGATCACCGCCTACTCCCAGGCGGAAGCGGATATCGGGAGGAAGGCGGACAAGAACCGCAAGATCTATAACGGGATGATGAAGACGTATTATTACCAGTTCCTGGGACCGAAGCCTCCCAGGCGTACGGTACCTTAAGGAGGAAGAAGATACATGGGAAAGAGGATCATTTTTGCCACAGGCAACGAGGGCAAAGTGCGGGAAGTGCGGATGATTCTGGAAGACACCGGTTGGGAGATCCTGTCCATGAAGGATGTCGGCGTCTCCCTGGACATTGTGGAAGACGGCAAGACCTATGAAGAAAACGCCCTGATCAAGGCGAAAGCCGTGGCGGAAGCCCTGGATGGGGAGGATATTGTGATGGCGGATGATTCGGGTCTGGAGGTGGATTACCTGAACAAGGAGCCGGGCGTCTATTCCGCCCGCTACATGGGGGAGGACACCCCCTACTCCATCAAGAACCACAACATCATCCAGCGCCTGGAGGGTGTGCCGGATGAACTGCGCACGGCCCGTTTCGTCTGCGCCATTGCCGCCGTGCTGCCGGATGGGGAGCAGCTTACGGTGCGCGGGGTCATCGAGGGGCGGATCGGTTATGAGGAAAAAGGGGAACATGGCTTCGGTTACGATCCGATCTTCTACGTCCCCGAGTTGGGCGTGACCACGGCGGAATTGTTGGAAAAGGACAAGAACCTGATCAGCCACCGTGGCAGGGCTTTAATGCTGATGAAAGAGGAGTTGAAGAATCGTGCGTATTTTGGTCGTCAGTGACACTCATCGAAAAAATGATACCTTCGCGCGGCTTCTGGGCACCGTAGGGCCCGTGGACCTGATCGTCCATTGCGGGGATGCGGAAGGAAGCGAATATTTCCTGACGAAGATCGCCAAGTGCCCCATGAAGATCGTGCTGGGCAATTGTGACTATTTTTCCAGCCTGCCCCGGGAATTGGATTTCAATGTGGGAAAGCACAAGGTCTGGGTGACGCATGGGCACGATCATTTTGTGTACGGGGGAAATGGGCGGCTCAAAAAGGAAGCCAAAGAAAGGGGGGCGGACGTGGTCCTGTACGGCCATACCCATTGTCCCCTGATCGATACTTCAACGCCAGGCATCGTTGCCGTGAATCCCGGCAGCATCTCCTATCCCAGGCAGGAGGGAGGGCGTCCCTCCTATGCCATAATGGAGGAGGACCGCTTCGGGGACTTGCATTTTACCATCAGTTATTTATAGAAGGAACGCATGAAAGAATCAATAGGACCTATGAAATCAAAACGGCGCAACATCGGCATCCTGGCCCATGTGGACGCGGGCAAGACCACGATCACCGAACAGCTCCTTTTATTGGGCGGCAGCATCCGCACGGCGGGGAACGTGGATCGGGGGACGACCCAGACGGATTACCTGGAAGTAGAGCGCCGCAGGGGCATTTCCGTGAAGACGGCCTGCGCGGAAGCGGTTTTCGGGGATGAGGTGGTCGCCCTGGTGGACACGCCGGGGCATGTGGATTTCGCCGGAGAGGTGGCGCGCACGCTTCAGGTGCTGGACGGAGCCGTGTTGGTGATCTCCGGGGCGGAGGGCGTCCAGGCCCACACCCGGACGGTGTTCCGTGCCTTAGAGGAGCTTAAGGTTCCAACGATCTTCGTGGTAAACAAGGTAGACCGTGCCGGGTTCGACCGCGCCAGGGTGGAAGCGCAGATCGGCAGGCTTCTGACGCCGCGTTGCGTGCCTTTGGAGGACGTGCTTCTTGCAGGCGGCGAGGATTGCCGCATCGTGCCCCAAAGCCTGGAGGGAAGCGACGAAGCCTTGTGCGGCCCGATTTGGGACGAAGCGTTTGAAAAATTAGCGGACTGGGACGAGGAACTGGAAGAGCTGTATCTGGAAGAGAGGACCCCGTCCCGTGCCCTTTTGTCTGAAAAACTGGCCGGCCTTACGGCACAGGCCAAGGCCTATCCCCTGCTGTATGCCAGCGCGAAAGAGGGGAAAGGCATCCGGCAGCTGGTGGAGGCGATCCTTTCTTACCTGCCGGACGCCTCCGCCCGTGATACGGATCGGTTGGATGGCATCATTTTCCAGATATCCCACGACCCTGTGATGGGCAAGGCGGCGCATATCCGGCTGTTTGGCGGCTCGCTTTCCGCGCGGGACGCCGTGCCGATCCTGGGACGGGAGCCCGGAGACTGGGAGAAAGCGACCCAGGTCCGCAAGCTGCAGGGCGGGCGCGCTTTCGATATTGGGCGGATGCAGGCGGGGGACATTGCCGCCGTCTATGGGTTGGCCCATTGCAAGGTGGGCGATCGGATTGGGATCGATGAAGAAGGGAAAGGTCCCCAAAATGAGCGCCTTAAGCTTCCCATGCTTCCCATGCTTCCCATGCTCCCCATGAAAGTGGAGCCGTTATTGCTGATCCAGGTTGGCCCCAAAGACGGTCAAAAAGAAGAGGAACTGGCAGCGGCGCTGACGGAATTGTCGGAAGAGGATCCGCTGCTTGAATTTGAACGAAACCCTATGACCAGGCAGATGTATTTGCGCGTCATGGGGACCGTGCAGATCGAGGTGTTGGAAGAAATCCTGCAGGAAAGGTTCGGCCTGGGGATCCTTTGTTCCAAGCCTACCGTGATTTATAAGGAAACGCCGGGGCAGGCCGCCGTCGGGAAAGAGGTCTATACCATGCCGAAGCCCTGTTGGGCCATCGTGGAACTTCGGATCGAGCCGTTGCCGCCCGGCAGCGGGCTTAAGTTCCAATCCGTCATTAAGGAAAAGGAGCTGCCGTATCGTTACCAGGCCCATGTGGAGGCGAGCCTGTTCCAGACGTTTCGGCAGGGGATCTATGGCTGGGAAGTGACGGATGCGCTTGTGACCCTGATCGGAGGGGAACACCACCATGTCCACACCCATCCGCTGGATTTCTTCGTGGCCACTCCGGTGGCGGCGCTGCGGGCGCTGACCGCCAGCCGGTCCGTCCTGCTGGAGCCGTATGTAAAGCTCACCCTTTCCGCCGGAGAGGAGTTCATGGGCAAGGTCATGGGGCAGATCTTGGGGATGCGGGGCGAATTTTCCCCACCGGTGCTGGATGCGGGGAGTTTTACCCTGGAAGCGGTGGTGCCGCTTCGGGATTCCCTGGATTATCCGGTCACGTTCCGTTCCCTGACCTCGGGGCACGGGGACATCAGCCGCCAATTCCATTCCTATCGTCCCTGCGAGCCAGGCTTTCTGGAGGTTTTGCCCAGGAGGGGCGTGGATCCCTTGGACCGCTCGAAATGGATTTTATCCTGCAGGAGCGCTTATTAATTTAGAAAGAATTAATACTTTCCTGCTTGCTTTTTCTGTGAGCTATGTTATAGTATGAGTAGAACAAAAATATTCCAAAGAGGCGTCCCCCTGCGCAGGGCTTAGGAGGGAGAACGGTTTGGGCGTGGGTAGGAGCCGGAAAGGATGGAACTTATGAATATACAGAAATTTACGCAGAAATCCATGCAGGCGGTGGAACGCAGCGAGAAGCTCGCGTATGAGTATGGCAACCAGGAGATCGAACAGGAGCATCTGCTGTACAGCCTTTTGACCATCGAAGACAGCTTGATCTTAAAGCTGGTGGAAAAGATGGAGATCCAGAAGGAACATTTTTTGAACCGGGCGGAGGCGGCCCTGCGCAAGCGTACCAAGGTCCAGGGCGGGCAGGTCTTCGTAGGGCAGTATTTGAACAAGGTGCTGGTAAGCGCCGAGGATGAGGCCAAGCAGCTGGGGGACGAATATGTCTCTGTGGAGCATTTGTTCCTTTCCATGCTGCATTATCCGAATAAGGAAATCGCGCAGATCTGGAAAGAGTACGGCATCACGAGGGAGCGTTTCCTGCAGGCCCTGTCCACGGTCCGCGGCAACCAGAGGGTGACGAGCGACAACCCGGAAGCCACGTATGACACTTTGGAAAAATATGGGCAGGAGCTGGTGGAGAAGGCAAGGAACCAGAAGCTGGACCCTGTCATCGGCCGTGACAGCGAGATCCGCAACGTCATCCGCATCCTGTC
>CANPWC010000122.1 GCA_947581905.1 uncultured Acetatifactor sp. | reverse complement strand
GCGGAAGTGTCGGAATTGGCAGACGAGCAAGACTAAGGATCTTGTGGTGGTTACACCGTGTGGGTTCAAGTCCCATCTTCCGCATCGGGATTGTGAGGAGAAGCCGTTTGGCATGGAAGAAAAGTTTTTCCGATCATTCCTTAAATTCTCTTGACAACCCGGATGGGTTATGATAGAGTATAAGTTGTCTTGCAGAGATGGCGGAATTGGCAGACGCGCACGGTTCAGGTCCGTGTGGTAGCAATACCATGAGGGTTCAAGTCCCTTTCTCTGCATGAATAGCGCGAGGCTGGTGATTCGGCTTCGCGCTTTTTTTGCTATGATTTCCCTTCCTTTTTGAAAATTAGAAAAAGGAATTTGGGAGAAATTGCAGAATATAATAAGTAGATGTACGGAATCTGCCCAGGAAACGGGCGGAGGGGAGAAGCCATGACGATCAGAGAAAGAATGGAATTAAGGGAAAAAGAGTATCTAAGCCCCTATGCGCAGCTTAGCATAAATTCCAAGGGGCGTCTGCGTCCGGAGAAGCAATGCGATATCCGGCCGGTGTTCCAGAGGGATCGGGACCGCATCATCCACTGTAAGTCGTTCCGCAGGCTCAAGGATAAGACGCAGGTCTTCCTGACGCCGGAAGGGGACCATTATCGGACGCGCCTGACCCATACGCTGGAGGTGTCGCAGAATGCCAGGACGATAGCGAAGGCTTTGAAGCTGAATGAGGAATTGGTGGAGGCTATCGCTTTGGGGCATGACCTGGGACATACCCCCTTTGGGCATGCGGGGGAGAGGGCGTTGAACCGCGTCTGCCCCTATGGATTTGAACACAGCGCACAGAGCGTGCGCACGGTGGACCTGTTGGAAAAGGATGGCGCGGGCCTAAATCTGACCTATGAGGTGAGGGACGGCATCCTGAACCACCAGACGGTGGGACAGCCCCATACCCTGGAGGGCAAGGTGGTCCGGCTGTCTGACAAGATCGCCTATATCCACCACGATATGGATGACGCGGTACGCGCCGGCGTATTGACGGAAGCGGACGTTCCGGCTGATATCCGTGAGATCTTGGGCTCCACGCCCAATGAGAGGCTCAGCCATTTCATCCATGACATCATCACGACCAGCATGGACCAGGACGATATCCAGATGTCCGCGCCGATTGACGCGGCCATGAAGAGGCTTCGCAAGTTCATGTTCGAGCGTGTGTATGAGAACCCGGAGGCGAAGAGCGAGGAGGCCAAGGCGGAGGTCTTGATGGAGACGCTGTACCAGCATTATCTGAAGCATATCGACGACCTGCCGGCAGAGTTCTTAAAGCTTTTGTCTGAGGGGGAGCCACGGGAAAAGGTGGTGTGCGATTATGTGGGGGCTATGAGCGACCGCTTCGCCATCGCGAAATATGAAGAAATCTACATACCGAAGTCCTGGCCGGTGTAACTGTCGTGTTTGCCGCCATCTTGCGTTGGACGGCATGTGGAGAGGAGTGGTGCGGCATGTTTTATCCGGAGGACTTGGTAGAAGAAGTTCGAACCCGTAACGATATCGTGGATGTGATATCCGGCTATGTGAAGCTGACACGTAGGGGGAACAGCTATTGGGGGCTTTGCCCTTTCCATAATGAGAAGTCCCCCTCTTTCCATGTGATCGGCGACCGGCAGATGTATCACTGCTTCGGCTGCGGGGCCGGCGGAAACGTGTTTACCTTTTTGATGAACTATGAGAACTACACGTTCCGGGAGGCGGTCAAGGTCCTGGCGGACCGGGCGGGCGTGCGCCTGCCGGAGGTGGAATATACGGAAGAGATGCGCCGTAAGGAGGACCGCAAGGCCAGGCTTTTGGAAGTCAATAAGGAAGCGGCCAAGTTCTTCTACTGGCAGCTTCGCACCCCCCGGGGCGAGACAGGCTACCAGTATCTGAAGAAGCGGCAGCTGACCGACGAGACGATGAAGAAGTTCGGCTTAGGCTATGCGGGCAAAAGGGGGTCGGACCTGATCCAATACCTGAAAAGCAAGGGATATGAGGATGACCTGATCCTGGAGGCCGGCTTGGGGAATTACTCGGAATCCAGGGGGCTGTCCAGCCAGTTCTGGAATCGGGTCATGTTCCCCATCCAGGACTTAAACCATCGGGTCATCGGCTTCGGCGGCCGCGTGATGGGCGATGGGGAGCCCAAATACCTAAATTCACCCGAGACGCCCATTTTTGATAAAAGGCGGAACCTCTACGGGCTTTCCTTTGCCAGGACGGCCAGGATGGGCAACATCATCCTCTGCGAAGGCTATATGGACGTGATCGCCATGCACCAGGCGGGGTTTTCCCAGGCGGTGGCCTCCTTGGGGACCGCGTTCACCGCGGAGCAGGCAGGCATCCTGCGCCGCTATACGGAGAACGTGCTGCTTGCCTATGACAGCGACGGGGCCGGCGTCAAGGCGGCGCTAAGGGGCATCGGCATCCTGCGGGAAGCGGGGCTGTCCGCCAAGGTCATTGACTTAAGGCCTTATAAAGACCCGGATGAATTCATGAAGAATTTGGGGAAGGACGCGTTCCAGGAGCGCATCGGCCAGGCGGAGAACAGCTTCTTTTATGAAGTGCGGATGCTGGAACGGGATTTCGACCTGGACGACCCGGAGGGAAAGACCCGGTTCCACCGGGAGATCGCCAAGAAGCTTTGCCTTTTCCAGGAAGCGGTGGAGCGGGAGAATTACCTGACCGCCATCGCCCAGAAGTACCATATCGTCTATGAGGACTTGCGGAAGCTGGTGAGCAGCGTGGCGGCGCAGACGGGCCTAGCCCGTCCCATCGAGCGTCCCAGGCAGGCGGTTTCCCAGAAAGCGTCCCCGGAAGAGAACGCGAAGCGTTCCCAGCGCCTTTTGATCAGCTGGCTGGTGGACGAGCCTGGGCTATATCGGAAGATACAGGAGTATATTTCCCCCAAGGATTTTACAGAGGAACTGTACCGCAAGGTGGCGGAGCGCATGTTCGAGGACCTTGGGAAAGGGAGCTTCCAGCCGGCGGAGATGGTCAGCCTGTTTGAGGACGAGGAAGAGCAAAAGGAGGTCGCCCAGCTGTTTAGCGCCTCCCTCCCGCGGCTTGACACCGCCTCCCAGAGGGAGAAGGCGTTCCGGGATATTTTGCTTTCCGTCAAAAAGAACAGCTTCGAATATTACACGTCCAGGCTGGGAAGCGACGTAGACGCCTTAAAACAGGTCATTGACGGAAAGAAAGCATTGGAAGCACTTGCCAAAACGCATATTTCCCTGGATTAGGGATAAAATGATGGATACATGGATGGCGGAATATGGATGGCAAAATAGGAAGGATGGAACCATACTATGGATGAAAACACACAGGCGAAATTTGAACAGAAGATCAAAGACTTGCTGGCAATGGCGAAAAAGAAAAAGAACGTGCTGGAGTACCAGGAGATCAGCGACTTCTTTTCTGACATGCCCTTGGAAGAAGAGCAGTTCGAGCGGATCTTGGACGCTTTGGAACGCAACAATGTGGACGTGCTGCGCATTACCGACACGGACGACGTGGACGACGAGCCTTTGATCTTGTCGGACGAGGACGACGTGGACGTGGAGAACCTGGACCTGACCATACCTGACGGCATCAGCATCGAGGACCCGGTCCGCATGTATTTGAAAGAAATCGGCAAGGTGCCGCTTCTGTCCGCGGAAGAAGAGATTGAGTTGGCCAAGAGGATGGAACTGGGCGACCAGGACGCGAAGAAGCGTCTGGCGGAGGCCAATCTGCGCCTGGTGGTCAGCATCGCGAAGCGGTATGTGGGCCGCGGCATGCTGTTCCTGGACCTGATCCAGGAAGGGAACCTGGGGTTGATCAAGGCCGTGGAGAAGTTCGACTACCGCAAGGGCTATAAGTTCTCCACCTATGCCACCTGGTGGATCCGCCAGGCCATCACCAGGGCCATCGCGGACCAGGCCAGGACGATCCGCATCCCGGTGCATATGGTAGAGACCATCAATAAGCTGATCCGGGTGAGCAGGCAGCTGTTGCAGGAGTTGGGCAGGGAGCCGTCCCCGGAGGAGATCGCCGAAGAGATGAACATGCCGGTGGACCGGGTCCGGGAGATCCTGAAGATCAGCCAGGAGCCTGTGTCGTTGGAGACCCCGATCGGGGAAGAAGAGGACAGCCACCTGGGTGACTTCATCCAGGATGACAATGTCCCCGTCCCTTCGGATGCCGCCGCGTTCACCCTGTTAAAGGAACAGTTGGTGGAGGTGCTGGGCACTTTGACGGAACGGGAGCAGAAGGTGCTGCGCCTGCGTTTCGGCTTGGATGACGGAAGGGCGCGCACGTTGGAAGAGGTCGGCAAAGAGTTTAAGGTAACAAGGGAAAGGATCCGCCAGATCGAGGCTAAGGCGCTCAGGAAGCTGCGCCATCCCAGCCGCAGCCGTAAGCTGAAGGATTACCTGGATTGAGGAAGAGGGTAAGGGCCTATGAGCAAAGAAGTCGAGCTGTCTGCCAGGCTGAAAGCCTTGACTGACATGGTCAGCGCAGGTAGCCGCGTCTGCGACGTAGGCTGTGACCATGGCTTTTTGTCCATTTACCTGGTACAGAAGCATATCGCGCCCAAAGCCATCGCCATGGACTTAAGGAGCGGTCCCTTGTCCCGCGCCCGGGAGCATATCCGCAAGGCCGGGCTGGAGGAATACATAGAGGTGCGGTTAGGGGATGGTGTATCCGCCCTCCGGGACGGGGAAGCGGACGCCTTGGTCTTAGCAGGCATGGGCGGCCGGCTGGTGATGCGCATTTTGGACGAAGGACGGGATAAATGCCGCCGCCTGCGGGAGCTCATCTTGCAGCCCCAGTCGGACATTCCCCAGGTACGCCGCTTCCTGCGAAAGGAAGGGTACCAGATCGTGGATGAGGCCGCCCTGGAAGAGGACGGGAAGTTCTATTTCCTGATGAAAGCGGTATGGCAGGACGCCCCCCTGCCCGAGGAAGACCCCCTTGGGGAAGAATATGGGGCGATTTTGCTTGAGCGGAGGGATCCGGCCCTGCATGCTTATCTGCGTTACCGGGAGGGCTTGGTGGAAAAGATCCGGCAAGGGCTGCTTTCCCAGGGGACGCAAAAGGCGGCGGGACGCCTTAAGGAAGTGGAAGAAGAGTTGGCAGGCATCCGCCAGGCCTTGGGGCTGTGGGATGCGTGAGGAAGGATGTGTGGTTTGGAGGTGGGAAAATGATCACAGTGACCATCGATGGAGAGGTCCGCGCTTATCCGGAGGGCACGACCTATGAGGCGATCGTGGAAGAATATCAGCCGCGATACGGGGGGCTGATCGCCCTTGTGACCGTGGACGGGCGCATTCGGGAGCTGTTCAAGCGCCTTCGTTCGGATTGCAGGCTGGGGTTTTGCACCTTGCGGGACGATATCGGCTATAAGACCTACGTGCGCAGCGCCACCATGCTGTTTTTAAAGGCGGTGTTCGACGTGTTCGGACCGGAAGCGGCCCAGAGCTGCCGGGTGGAATTTGCCATAGGGAACGGGAATTATATCTGCCCTTGGGGGCAGTTCCCAGCAACGCCCGAAAGCGCAGGGAAGATCCTTGCCAGGATGCGCGAACTGGTGGAGGCGGGCACGCCTTTCATGAAAAGCTCCTATCCCCTGGATGAGGCGATGGAGCTGTTCCGTTCCCATGGGATGACGGACAAAGAAAAGCTGTTCCGTTACCGCAGGAGCTCTTCCGTCAACATTTATGAAATGGACGGCTACTATGATTATTATTACGGCTATATGCTGCCCAATGCCGGTTATGTCAAGTGGTTCGACGTGATCAGCTACGAAGGGGGCTTCATGTTGCTGCTGCCCTCTAAGAAAAACCCTACCGTGGTGGAGCCTTTCCGGGAATTGAAGAAGCTTTTTTCCACCATGCTGGAATCCGAGCTGTGGGGCAGGAGGGTCGGCCTGGAGACCGTGGGCGATATGAACGACCTGATCTGCCAGGGCGGCCTGAACGAATTGATCCTGGTCCAGGAGGCCGAGCAGGAGCGCCGCATCGGGGAGATCGCCAAAGACATCGTAGGGCGCGGAGGCGTGAAGTTCGTCATGATCGCCGGTCCTTCTTCTTCCGGCAAGACTTCTTTTTCCCATAGGCTTTCCATCCAGCTGCGCACCTTGGGCCTGCGGCCCCATCCCATCGCCCTGGATGATTATTTCGTGAACCGGGAGGATACGCCCCTGGATGAGAACGGGGATTATAATTTTGAATGCCTGGAAGCCATTGACGTAGAGAAGTTCAACGAGGATATGGGCAGGCTCTTACGCGGGGAGGCCGTGGAGCTGCCTACGTTCAACTTTAAGATCGGCAGGCGGGAGTACCATGGGAATTATAAGAAGCTGGAGCCGGAGGACATCCTGGTCATTGAGGGGATCCATGGGCTGAATGAGAAAATGTCCTATTCCCTGCCCAATGAAAGCAAGTATAAGATTTACATCAGCGCCCTGACCATGATCAATGTGGATGAACATAACCGGATCCCCACTACCGACGGCAGGCTTCTGCGCAGGATGGTGAGGGACGCCCGCACCCGCGGCACCGTCGCCCGCAGGACCATCGAGATGTGGCCGAGCGTGCGCAAGGGGGAGGAGGAGAACATTTTCCCTTACCAGGAGGAAGCGGACGCCATGTTCAATTCCGTCCTGATTTACGAGCTCGCCGTCCTAAAGCAGTACGCGGAGCCTTTATTGTTCGGCATCCCTAAGGATGTGCCGGAATATTATGAAGCCAAGCGCCTGCTTAAGTTCCTGGATTATTTCCTGAGCGTCAGCAGTGAAAGCCTCCCCAACAATTCCATCTGCAGGGAATTTGTGGGCGGCAGCTGCTTCAAAGTATGAGGCATGCGCAGGCAAGGTATGAGGCATGTGCGCGTCCCGGCATAGTCGGGAAGCATTTGACAGAAAGGTTTTCTTGTGTTAAAATCATTCGCGTAAGTGGGATGGGCGATCGCGGCTGCCGGAAACGGCAGGTGAGGAAAGTCCGGGCTTCATAGGGCAGGATGCCGGATAACGTCCGGTGGAGGCGACTCCAAGGCCAGTGCAATAGAAAGATACCGCCGGATGGATGTTTGATCCATCCTGGTAAGGGTGGAAAGGCAGCTTAAGAGACTACCGTCCGCCTGGTAACAGGCGGAGCCATGTAAACCCCATCCGAAGCAAGACCAAGCAGAAGACTACAGGCTTGCCCGGCCTGTCTTCAGG
>CANPWC010000121.1 GCA_947581905.1 uncultured Acetatifactor sp. | reverse complement strand
AAACTGCCACCAGACCGAAATCTGATGGCAGAAAATTTTATTTTTTTGATTGTCTACTTGACGGGGAGCGGTTCATTCCAGCCGCCGGAAACGGGCGTTTGGTCTTATATTTTGGATTTCCGATTATCGCCGCACCGCTGATGTTGTTGTCATGCTTTATGCGACGTTGTCATTGCAGCAGTTTTCTATACATTTTAAGCCGTTTTTTCCATGGAATATTGATACGGGACAGCTATAATGTAAACAAAGGAAAAAGGAATGTAAACAAAAGCAAAAGGAGGGAATGCAGATGGATCAAATGCCTAGATCGGAATACCCCAGGCCGCAGATGCGGCGTAAGGAATGGATGAACCTGAACGGAGAGTGGGATTTCGCCTTTGATTTCGGCAATAGCGGGATCGCCAGGAAGCTGTTCTTAAAGGAGGGACTGGATGAGAAGATCATCGTGCCTTTCTGCCCGGAAAGCGAATTGAGCGGGATTGGTTACAAGGATTATATGCCTGCCGTGTGGTACCAGCGCTCTTTCGAACTGACGGATGCCCAGAGGAGCGGCCGCGTCCTGCTGCATTTTGGGGCGGTGGATTATGAATGCCGCGTATGGGTCAACGGCAAGGAGGCAGGGAGCCACAAAGGGGGATATGTCTCTTTTCAGTTTGACATTACGGACCTGGCGGTGACGGGCCGCAACCGCGTGACCGTGTATGCCGCCGACGACCAACGGAGCGGAAAGCAGTGCAAGGGCAAGCAGAGCAGCCAGTTCTATTCGTTCGGCTGTGAGTATACCAGGACGACGGGGATCTGGCAGACGGTGTGGCTGGAATTCGTCCCCAACCGTTATATAAAAAGCGTGAAGCTGTACCCCAACGTGGAAGAGGCGTCTTTGGCCCTGTGGGCCAAGGTGTCCGGCAGCGGGATCCTGCGCGCGCAAGCCTACTATGAGGGCGTCCTTTGCGGCAGCGGGGAGGCGAAGATCGCTTCCGGCAATGGGTGGCTTAAGATCGCCCTGTCCCAGCTTCATCTGTGGGAAGCCGGGAAAGGCCGCCTCTATGACTTAAAGTTAAGCTTCGAAGAGGATCAGGTGGACAGCTATTTCGGGATGCGGGAGGTTGCCATTGACGGGGAAAAGGTGCTCTTAAACGGCAAGGCCGTCTTCCAAAGGCTGGTGCTGGACCAGGGTTTCTACCCGGACGGCATCTATACCGCCCCTTCCGACGAGGCGCTTGCAAGGGACGTGGAGCTGTCGCTGGCGGCCGGCTTCAATGGCGCACGGCTGCACCAGAAAGTGTTCGAGGAACGTTTCCTGTACCATTGTGACAGGCTGGGCTACCTGGTTTGGGGCGAGCAGGCGAACTGGGGGCTGGACTTAAGCCGCCCGGATGGGCTGAAATGCTTCCTGCCGGAATGGATGGAGGTCTTGGAGCGGGACTTCAACCATCCGGCGATCGTGGGCTGGTGCCCGTTCAATGAGACTTGGGACTATGATGGCAGGAAGCAGGACGACGACCTTCTGCGCATCGTCTATCAGATGACGAAGCAGTATGACACGACCCGCCCCTGCATCGATACCAGCGGCAATTTCCATGTGCAGACGGATATTTATGACCTGCATGATTATAATCAGGATCCGGCGTCGTTCGCGCAGCGCTACCAGGGCTTTGCCCAGGGCGGTCCTCTTGTGGACAACCACCCGAACCGGCAGAAGCCCGTTGAGGGGGTCCCTGTCTTCATCAGCGAATATGGCGGCATCAAATGGGATGTAAGCCATGGGGAAAAGAAAGACGCGTGGGGCTATGGGGACGGCCCCAAGACCATGGAAGAATACCTGGAGCGCTACCGGGGGCTGACGGACGCGCTTTTAGACAATCCGAGGATGTTCGGCTTCTGCTTCACGCAGCTGTATGACGTGGAGCAGGAAGTGAACGGCCTGTACACCTATGATCGGAAAGCCAAGTTTGACATGGAAGTAATCCGTAAGATCAACAGCAGGAAAGCGGCGATCGAAGACGCCGAGTAGAGGAAGGAAAAAGCGGCGGCCGAGGACGCCGAGTGTAGGATGGCAAAAAGCAGTAATGGAAAGCGCCGCATGGCCGCCCCCCTTGCGGGGAAGTCAGTCCTGGCCGCCTGTCTTGTACAGCGCGGCCAGGACTGCTTGTTGGGCGAATCCGACCTGGTGGATGACGTAAGCCTCGTTCTTCTCCCAGGTCACTTCCTGGGTGGCCTGGTAAGGGCAGAGGCGCGTCTTTTCGTCCCGGTTCGAGTAGGCTAAGGACACATTTTGCGCAAAAGCGTCCAGATACTTGGAAGCATCCTGGCAGCCATGCCGCCAAAGCTCATAATAGCCCTCATTCAGGATCGCCGCGAACCACGGGTCCCCCCGGAAATAATCCTCGTCCGCTTTCGGGTCGTGGGACAGGAAGGTCTTGTAGGCGGCAGCGGCGGTGTGGAGGGCGTCTTCCAGGTACGCCTCCTTTTCTTCCCCCTCTTCCATGCAGTCGTAAAGCGCCAGGTTGGCCAAGATCATGCTGCCGGAATTATAGGAATAGTGGACCTTGTTGATGGAGCCGTTGCGAAATTCCCCATTCTCATAAACGGTATGGATGCCGTTCCAATAATCGTAGCTATCCGGGAGGTTCTGCATTTTCTTACAGAACCGGTAGAAGCGCTTCGCCCATTTCAGGTAGAAGGCTTTCTCCTGTGCATCTTGGGAAAGGCTTGAGAGGGTGGCGTTCACCAAGATGCTGCAGGCGTTGGCGGACAAGCCCCGTTCCAGCTGCTGCTCGTTGGCGTTGGAAGAAAGACCGGCCTCGCTCCAGACGACGCCGCCAAGCTCCTTGTTCCAGCCGGACAGGACCCATTTGTCCACCCGGATGGCTTCTTCCAGGTACCACTCGTCCCCTAAGATTTCATAAGCCCTTAAGTAGTTGCGCGCGACCCAGATATTGTCGTCGAAGAAGCAATCCCCGGTCCCGGCCCCTACCGAGCTTCCCCTGGCGGAATGATATTTGACGGAATCCTCGTCCTGGTCCTGTTCGGGGGCCCCGTGGCGGAAGAACAGGAAGTTGTCGATCATCTGGCGGAAGCGTTCCTTTTGCGCCTCATCCCCAGGATAAAGCTTGCACATATAGTATTGCATGCCGACGCCGCAGAAGTTCGACCACAGGTAGCCGGACTGGCTGGAACCATAGTTTTCCAGCAGGTTAAGGTATGTTTCACCGTCCGCCTCCCCCTCTGACCCATACTGGTCGAAGATGGTGCGGACCATTTCCTCCGCCTGCTTCTCTTCTTCGGTCAGTTCCCGGCGGGTTTCCGAGGCTTCCTCCTTGGAAGAGGCATCCCCCGCAAGATCTCCTGTAAGCGTCCCATTCTGGGAAGAGCCATCCGTGGCATCCGATGTAAGGGGATCTTTCGCGGGAGCGTCCGACGGGGCGGCCGTGCAGCCGGACAGGAGGAGGGCTAAGAGGCAGCCGGATAAAGCCCCGGCCAAGAGGCGGGCGGCAAGGGTGATGAAGTGCCGATTAGGGTGTTCGTTTGACATCATGGGCATCAGAAGCTTCCTTTCTTTTCATTTTCACTCGTTTTCCCTAGTGTATCCAATAAAAGCTCGAATGTCAATGGATATTTGTCAAATAATATATCAAATAAATGAATTGACATATCATTAAATGTAATATATAATGGTATGCAAATATCATCCGGCATCCGGTCTGGGGATTGCTTTAATCTATTAAGTTATTAAGGATAGGGACGAAGAGGGATTTATGAAAAGACAGCTGTTATATGAAGTCATTTATGATGATCTGCGAAGGGGCATCCAGGATGGAAGCTATCCGCCGGGGAGCAGGCTTCCTTCGGAAAAGGAGCTTTCTGAAAAGTACAATGTGAGCCGCATCACAAGCAAAAAGTCGCTGGAAATGCTGGCGGACGAGAACCTGATCACCCGGAAGCCCGGGAAAGGCTCCTATGTTTTGGGAGACGGGGATCCCACGGAGGTCCTGCAGGAGAAAAAGGAGACGGAGGGGCGCAGGCACCTGGTCGGCGTCGTCATGGACGCGTTCGGGCCGGCTTTCGGCTGCGAGATGCTCATGGGGATTGAATATGAGTGCCGTAAGCGTGGCTACGATATGTTCTTCAAATGCACCTATGGGGACATGGAGGAGGAGAACCGGGCCATCCGCAGTTTGGTCGAGCTGGGGGTCGAGGGCATCATCCTGATGTGCGTACAGGGGGAAACCTATAACGCGGAGATCATGAAGCTGGCGCTCCAGGGCTTCCCAATGGTCCTGGTGGACCGCAAGCTCAAAGGGCTCCCGATTCCTTTCGTGGGGACGGATAATTATCGGGCGGCCAAGGAACTGACGAATTACCTGATCGAAGAAGGGCATCGCAGGATCTGCTTCCTTTCCCAGAGCTTGCGCCGGATCACCTCTGTGACCGAGCGCTTTGAGGGATATCGGGACAGCCAGTTGGAACATGGCATCCTGACGAACGAGGATCTGTGGATGACGGACATCAACTCCATGCTGCCGCGGATGGATGACAGGCAGGAGGAGCTGGAGCAGAATATGAGCCGGATGGAGAAGTACATACAGGACAACCCGGACGTCACGGCGTATTTCGCGGTGAACTTAAACATTGGGATGTCGGTGCGGGAGATCCTGGAAAAGATGGGCTTGGACGAGGAAAAAGAGGTCGTCTTCTTCGACGGCACGGAGGATAAGTGCAAGCCGTATCTGACGCATATGCTCCAGGGAGAGTACCTGATCGGGGTGACGGCGGTCAATACGCTGGACGACCGCATCAAGGGCAAGGAGGTGCCGGAGAAGCGTTACATTCCGCACCAGCTCGTATATGGAAAGGGGATACGCCCCGTTCCTGTTGAATGATAAAATTTCGGTGGGAGGCAGACATGATTTATCGAAGCATTGGCGGAGTAAAGGCATCGCGGGTCGCGCAGGGGTGCATGCGGATCGATTCTTTGACGGCATCCCAGGTCGATGCCCTTGTGAAAACGGATTTGGAATGCGGCATTAACTTTTTTGACCATGCGTTCATCTATGGCGGCGGTTCGTGCGAATCGAAATTCGGCGCTTTCCTGGCTGCCAATCCCTCGCTTCGGGAACAGGTGCTGATCCAGACGAAGGTCGGCATCCATGACGGTTATTATGATTCCTCCAAGGAACGCGTCTTAAGCGCCGCGGAGGCTTGCCTGTCCAGGCTTGGGGTAGATTATATCGATTTCCTTTTGATCCATCGGCCGGACGCCCTCGTGGACCCGCAGGAAGTGGCGGAAGCGTTCGACAAGCTCCATACGCAGGGGAAGGTCCGTTATTTCGGGGTTTCCAACCATAACTCCCTCCAGATCGAGCTGCTGAACCAGTACCTGGGCGAGGAGACGAAGGTCGTGGTCGACCAGCTTCAGTTCAGCATGACGAACACCACCATGGTGGACGCGGGCATGAACGTGAACATGGAGAATGAAGCCGCCGTCAACCGGGATGCTTCCATCCTGGATTACTGCCGCCTCCATGGCATCACCATCCAGCCTTGGTCCCCATTCCAATACGGCTTTTTCGGCGGCGTGTACCTGGATGATCCGAAGTATCCGCGGTTAAATGAGAAGCTTCAGGAAATGGCGGATCAATATGGGACCACGAAAACGGGGATGGTCATCGCCTGGATCCTGCGCCATCCGGCCCTCATGCAGCCCATCATCGGCACCGTGAACTGCGACCGGGTCCGCCAGATCGCGCAGGCATCGGACCTTTCCATTTCCCGGGCGGATTGGTACGAGCTGTACAAAGCGACGGGGAAGACCCTGCCGTAAGCGGCATGGGATGAGGACGTGAATCTAGCGCCTGAGAGGCTTTCAGAAGCCTTTCGGGCGCTTTTACTTTTACTATTTATCTAAGAATCCCTAAATGATATATTGACATATTAATTAAGGGACTATATAATACAATCAACGGGAATTATATATCAATTTAAGGAGAAGAGAGGTGTAAAACGATGAAGACTTACCTGTTCTGTAATGCGCACTTGGATCCGGTGTGGCTGTGGCAATGGGAGTCCGGGATGATGGAGGGCATCTCCACCTATCGGTCGGCGTCCCAGCTGATCGACGAGTACCCGGATTTCGTGTTCAACCACAACGAGGCGCTGATTTACCAGTGGGTGGAGGAGCACGAGCCGGAACTGTTTGAGAAGATCAAGAAGCAGGTGGCCGACGGGCGCTGGGAGATCGTGGGGGGATGGTTCTTGCAGCCGGACTGCAACATGCCTTGCGGAGAAGCGATCTTTCGACAGGTCCTGCGCGGTCGGATCTATTTCTATGACAAGTTTGGGAAAGTGCCCGTCACCGCGGTCAATTTTGACTCGTTCGGGCATGCCAGGGGCCTGGTGCAGATGTTGAAGAAGTGCGGATACAAGTATTATGTCAACATCCGCCCCGGGAAGAACAATTATGATTTTGACAGCGAGGACTTTCTCTGGCGCGGGTACGAGGGCTCGGAAATCCTCGTCCACCGTTCCGACAAGGGGTATAATTCCGTCTTCGGCCAGGTAGGGGAGGAACTGCCCAAGTGGATGGGGCAGCACGAGGGCCAGGAGACCGCCCTCTACCTTTGGGGCGTAGGCAACCATGGGGGAGGACCCTCCAGGAAGGACTTGGACGCTATCGCCCGCATGAAAGAAGAAGGGGCGGACCTGGTGCACGCGAAGCCGGATGAGTATTTCGCGACGGTAAAAAGGGAAGGGCTGCCGGTGGTGGAGAGAGGCTTAAATCCCATCATGGAGGGCTGCTACACTTCCATCATCCGCATCAAGCAGATGCACCGCCGCCTGGAGAACGACCTGGTCATGGTGGAGGAAATGGCCTCCCACGCGTCCCTCGCCCATCTTTCCGCTTATGAGAAAGGGCTGATCGACGATGCCTGGCGCGACCTTTTGTTTTCGGAGTTCCATGACTCCCTGCCCGGTTCCTGCATCGCCCCCGTGGAGGAAGACATGATCCGCGTGCTGGACCATGGGCTGGAGATCACCAATAAGCTGAAAGCCAAGTATTTCCTGGCCCTTTGCGCCGGGCAGGAGAAGCTGAAGGATGCCGACACGGTCCCGATCTTCGTGTACAACCCGCATCCGTTCCCTTACAGGCAGCCGGTGGACGTGGAGTTCATGCTTCCCAGGCAGATGTGGCATAAGGATTTTTCTGACCCGATCGTATATTGCAATGGGGAGAGGGTGCCCTGCCAGGCGACGAAGGAAGCCAGCAATTTCAGCATGGACTGGAACAAGAGGGTGATCTTTGAATGGGAGCTTCCTCCCGCCAGCATGACCCGGTTTGACGTAAGTTTCCGGGTGGTGGAGAAG
>CANPWC010000120.1 GCA_947581905.1 uncultured Acetatifactor sp. | reverse complement strand
GAATACTTCACCACCCTGCTGGAATCCCTGAACCGGCAGTGTGAAGAACAGGGTTATACCTTGAACATCCTGATCAGCCGGGACCATTCTTTCATCAAAAAGCAGATCCTCGGCAAACAATTCGACGGGATCTTCATTTTCCAGGGCGAAAGGATCGTCCAGTCCGACCTTGCCCTTTTTGAAGAGCAGCACATCAAGGCGGTGCTTCTGGACAGGGCTTATGAAAGCCCTTATATCGGCAGCGTGGTCTTCGATTCCTACCAGGCCGGTTACATCATGACGAAATACCTGATCAAAATGGGACATCGAAGGATCGCGTTCATCCGAGGCGACAACGATGTCTATGACAGCCGGGAACGCCAGCGGGGCTATCTGGACGCCATGAAGGAATCTCATCTGGACGTGCCGCAGCAGTATATCATGAACGGCTCCTTTGAAGAGCTGCTCACTTACAACGTGGTCTCCATGTTCATCAAGAGCCGTACCGTGGAAATGCCGGAGGCCTTTATCGCCGCGGATGACATGAGCGCCATCGGCTGCATGAAGGCCTTGACCGACAGGGGATACCGCATCCCGGAAGACGTCAGCGTCTCCGGCTTTGACGATATCAACCTTTCCCAATATTTTTCCCCGAAGCTTACCACCATCCACAACCCGATCAGCATGCAGGGCATCTGCGCCGCCAGGATGCTGGTGGAAATGATTGAAAAGGAAAGCCCCGGGCGGATCGAACAGTTAAGCGGCAAGCTGACCATCCGGGAATCCTGCGCCCCCATCCTGTAAGCGCACGCGCCGGAGCGTTCGCGGCGAGAAAGCCGCCCGGCGCCTGTCAGCCCAGTTCCTGGGTGAGCACGTGCCGCAGGCTCTCCACGACGCCTAAAATATGGTATTTGAGCTGGAAGCAGGCTTTCTCGTATTCCGGGAAGCGCTTCTTCAGCCGGTCTATGAGAGGGACGACGTAACGCAGCGTCTCTTCTATGTATTCGAGCATTTTTTCCCTGGAAAAACACATGGCCATGGTGGAAACGTTGTTGCAGCGGTCCATGGCCTTTACCAGCATCGCCACCCTGTCTTTCTGGATGGCGGCATAGTAACGCGCTTTCGCTTCCGCCTTGCTCTCTCCATCCATCTTGTAAAACGTAAGCTCTTCCAAGGCCGCCCGGACGGCGTCGGTCACGGGAAGCTCCTCCAGGGTTACGCCGCAGTCCTCCACCACGTCATGCAAAAGGGCCACCGGGATGATCTCATCATCCGCCACGCCCAGGGCGAAGCATTGGCAGGCGATGGTCAACGGATGGACGATATAAGGGATGTCGCCGTCCCTCCCCTTGCGCACCTGCTTCCCATGGTACTTGCGCATCAAGGGCAGGATCCGCAGGGTCTGCGCCATGTCCCCGGAGAGGGCTTTCCGCCGCACGTATTGGTACATGTGCTCCGCCAGGCAGCGTTCGCCATGGTCATCCCATTCATCCCCATAATCCTCCAGCCGCTCCAGGTAATCCGCCGTGGTCTCCAGGGCCCATGCGGCCCTCTCCGTCCACGCCCCGGCGGGACCGCACTCCGGCGAAAAACTGCCCGCGCTGGCAGGGGAGTCCCCTGGTGAAAGCCGGTCCGCGCCGGCGGGGCTGTCCCCTGGCGCTTGTCCAAACGGCAGTTCCTCACGTTCCCACAGTTCCAACGTCTCAACGTCCACGCCCAGCCTCGCAGCCAGCTCCTGCCTCGTCATCTGCATCGCGTCCCGCCGTTTTGCCACATTTTTGCCGATCCCCATAGGAAGCTCCTTCCTTGTATGATGTTATTCCAATGCCTCTAACAGCTCCTGTATCGTTTTCTGTAAAATCGGATGACGGATATTCGGCGCGATCTGCGCCATTGGCTTCAATACAAAGTAGCGGTTCTGCATGTCCACATGCGGAATCACAAGATGCTCGTCCTCATAAACCAGTTTATCAAAGAAAAGGATGTCCAGGTCCAGGGTCCGAGGGCCCCAATGGACCAGCCGCTCCCTCCCTGCCAGGGACTCGATGCGGTGCAGCTGTTCCATTAGCTGCAGGGGAGCCAGCAGCGTATCCAGCTCCAAAGCCCCATTTAAGAACATCCCCTGCTCCACCCCTCCGTAAGGCTTCGTTTCCAGGAAGTCGGAAACCTTGCCCAGGCGGATGTCCGGATGCCTGGACAATTCCTCGATGCCTCCCCGCAGGAAGGCTTCCCGGTCGCCTAAGTTGGAACCAATGGAAAGGTAAACCTTATGCCAGCCGCGCTTTACCCGGACGGACACATCGCCAAAAGGCAGGCCGATGGGCGCTTGCGGCTTGTGGAGCTCCAATTCCACCTCCATGACTCGGGGAAACCGAAGCAAAATCTGCCTGGCCGCGCCCTCCGCCGCCGCCTCGATCAGTTGGCAAGTGTTCTCTGTCAGCCATTCGTTCAGGAACCGGCAGACCTCCCCATAGTTGGTCGTCAGGCCCAGCTCGTCCTGCATCCCCGCCTTGCTAAGATCCGTAGAAAGCACCGCGTCCACGTAAAAAAATTGTCCGTCCGCCCGCTCCTGTTCATAAACCCCATGATGGGCGAATAATTTCAACCCCTTGATCCGTATCTCGTCCATATCCCTCCTGGCAGCCTGTGCGCCTTTCCCCGCTTCCCGGCCTACTTACGGCGTCCCACACGCCTTTCCTTATTTCCCGACCCGCTTACGGCGTCCCACGCGCCTTTCCCCGCACTACGCCCGCTTGCGGCGGCGCAGCCCGTTCCTCTTCTACCTATCCCGCAGCGCTTCCGCCATCCGCACGGCGCGGACATTCGCCCGCACATCATGCACGCGCACGAAGCTGCACCCTTTCCACACGCCCAGCGCGGTCGTCACCAAGGTCCCCTCCAAGCGCTCATTTGCCGGCAGGTCCAAAGTAAGCCCGATGACGGACTTCCGGCTGCAGCCCAAAAGCAAGGGGCAGCCCAATTCATGAAGCTCCTCCAGGCGCCTGAGCACCTCCAGGTTCTCTTCATAACCCTTGCCAAAGCCTATGCCCGGGTCCAACAGGATACGCTCCCTAGCGATTCCCGCATCCTGGGCGAGCCGCAAAGACTCCGCCAGATCCTCCTTCACTTCCCGCAACAGGTCCTGGCCGCCTGCCTTCTTCCGATTGTGCATCAGGCAGCAGGGCAAGCCGCTTTGGGCTATGACCTGCGCCATCCGCCCATCCTGCCTTAACCCCCAGATGTCATTGATGCAGTCCGCGCCGGCGGCGATGCCCGCCTCTGCCACGCGCGCTTTGCAGGTATCCAGGGAAAGGGGGATGTCAAACCGCGCCTTCACCGCTTCCAGGACGGGGGCCACACGGTCGATCTCTTCCTCCTCCCCCACCGGCGTATAACCCGGCCGGGTGGATTCTCCGCCGACATCCACCAGGTCCGCCCCTTCCGAGGCCATTTCCTCCACATGGAACAAGGCCTTGTCCAGCCGGTCCCACTTCCCTCCGTCGGAAAAAGAATCCGGCGTCACGTTCAGGATCCCCATCACATAGGTATGCCGGCCGACCTCAAATTCCCGATTTCCTATTTTCATCCAAACCCATCCTTAACGCAGCATTTGGAAAAAGCGGTCCCGAAGCTCCTCCTGGTTGGCGAACACGCCCCTGGAGGCCACCGTCACCGTCTTGCTTCCCGGCTTGCGGATGCCCCGCATGGTCATACACATATGCTCCGCTTCCACCAGGACCATCACGCCCTGGGGACGCAGGCTTTCCATGATCGCGTCCGCGATCTGCCCCGTCATCCGCTCCTGGATCTGGGGCCGGCGGGCGAACACCTCCACGGTCCGCGCCAGTTTGCTAAGGCCTACCACTTTCCCGTCCGGGACATACGCCACATGGGCTTTCCCGTAAAACGGCAAAAGATGGTGCTCGCACATGGAATAAAACACGATATCCTTTTCCAGCACGATCTCATTATGGTCCACGCCAAAAACCTTGGACAGGTGCCGCGACGCGTCCTCATCCAGGCCGCCGTAGATTTCCTCACACATCCGGGCGATCCTCTGAGGCGTCTTGCGCAAGCCCTCCCGCCCGGGGTCCTCTCCGATGCCCTCCAACAAAAGCCTAACCGCTTCCTCTATTTTCCCTTGATCGATCATTTCCTATTTCTTCTCCACGATTTTCATCAGCCTGCCTAAATAAGAAAGGGAGCCGAACGCCAGGATCACATCGTCCTTTCCTGCCAGCAGATAGCTCATTTCCACCGCCTCTTCCAGGCTGTCGGCCGCCGTCACCGCCGGATGCGATTTCGCCACGCAGGCGGCAAGCTCATACGCGCCAAGGGCCCTGGGGTTGTCCGGCGGGGTCACAGTCAGGATCTGGTCCGCGAAAGCATGGGTCAATTCCACGACCTTTTCGTATTCCTTATCCTTCAGTACCCCCATTATATAGATAATTCTCTTATTTGTAAAATAAAATTTGATGGATTGGGCAAGTTTTCTGGCAGCATCCTCGTTGTGCGCGCCGTCCACGACGAAAAGGGGCTTCTTTGCGATGACCGTGAAGCGTCCCGGCCATTTCGCCGTACGCAAGCCCTCCCGCAGGGCGCGCTCCGTGATCCTAAGGCCCTCCTTTCGAAGCGCCAGGGCAGCCCGCGCCGCCAGGACCGCATTGTCGATCTGCACCTTGCCCGCCAGGGTGACTTCCAGCTTTTCATAGCCCCCGTAATCAAAGGTCTGCTTCTCCAACCCATAACGGACCTGTTGGGCCTCATCCGGGTCCGCCATGCAGACAGGGCAGCCAAGCCGCCCCGCCTCGCCCTCGACCACGTCCATCGCTTCGCCCTCCTGGGCCAACAGGACCGCCGGACGCCCGCTTTTTAAGATTCCTGCCTTGTGCCAGGCGATTTGGGACAACGTAGGCCCCAAAAACTGCATGTGGTCCATGCTGATGGAGGCGATCACGCAAAGCAGCGGATCCTCGATCACGTTCGTCGCATCCTCCCTGCCCCCCATGCCGGCCTCCACCACCGCCACGTCGCACTTTTTCTCCCGAAAATACCAAAACGCCAGGGCGGCCTGGGCTTCAAAGGCGGTGGGATGCGCCTCCCCCCTCTCCACGATCCTGCCGCAGGCTGCGCGGATCGCTTCCGCCCCTTCGCAATATGCCTTGCGGGTGATGGGCCTTAAGTTCACCTGGATCGTCTCCCGCTCCTCAAAGATCGCCGGAGAGAAAAAACGACCTACCCGATAACCCGCTTCCCGTAAAATGGAGGACAGGTAAGCGAGGGTGGAACCCTTGCCATTGGTGCCGGCGATATGGATGCACGCGACCTGCCTTTGAGGGTCGCCCAGCTCCCTGCAAAGCCTGCGGATGGAATCCAGCCCGGGCTGTATCCCATATTGGCGCAACGACGCAAAATATTCCAACGCTTCCCGATCGTTCAAATCCCTACCTCCTGGCCCCAAATAAACTTTTCGGGCCTGATTACGCATACTGGGCGGCTTTCAGGGCATACTGCAAAAAGAAACCCTAACATCCCCAACCTCCCCGAATCAGAGGTTGCATGCCTAAAACCCGCCCCAGAAAGGAGAACCGTAGCCTATGAAGCCACAGCCGACCTCCCTTTTCAAGCTTTCTTATGAAAACTTCATGAAATGCGGCCTAATGGGCTGGTGCATGGAGATCCTCTTTACCGCCGCGGACTCGCTGCGCAGGCAGGACAAGCGCCTGATGGGGACCACCTCCGTCTGGATGTTCCCCATCTACGGCAGCGCGGCCCTCCTCTATCCGATCGGACGGTTATTGAAAAACCGTCCCGTATGGGTCCGGGGTCTGTCCTATATGTCCTTGATCTTTACCATGGAATACCTGGCGGGAAGCTTCCTTAGGAAGCGTTCCCTCTGCCCCTGGGATTACCGCCGCAGCCCCTGGAACATAAAGCGCCTGGTCCGCCTGGATTACGCGCCGCTTTGGTTCGCGGCAGGGCTTGTCTTTGAACGCGTCCTGACGCCCTCGCCCCAGGGAGGGATGGCGCTCCTGGAAGACATCGCTCCCTGCTCCAAGCAAAACGCCCCGCAGTGAAGCACCTCACCGCAGGGCATATGGCTCATGAATTGTCGTCCACTTCAAGCTCCCCGTCCGAACCGATATCCAGCATGTTGACGGTACGCCTCTTTAAGCGGGCTTCTTCAGACTGCTTTAACAAGAACTCCTTAATGGTCCTGGAATTTTTGATATGCTCCAGGATAAGCTTCGGATGCGTGGTGTCCCCCGTAAAGCAAGTGATCGTGCCCAAGCCAAACATCTTCTCGATCAGGGTGGCGGACAGCTGCACATCCTGGACCTTGTACATATAGCAATCGTTCTCGACGCTCTTAAGCAGCCCGCTTTGGATCGTGATCCCGTCCTCTTTGACGATATACTTTGTAAACGTGAACGGCAAGCCAAAAAACAACCAACGTTTTCTTTCGATGAACTCCATGGTAAACCCTCCTTTTCTTTGGCCCTACGCGCGCAACGCGCGCCTGAATAAAGTCATTATATCATCCCAGCCCCGTAATGCAAATCTTTTTTCATAAAAAAGGTAAATTTCCGATTGCAAGTCTTAAAAAGACATGGTAGAATGATGGAGGCTAAGCCCATGCAGGCAGCCAAGGAAGCCGATAACAACCCTATGCGCAATGTCGCCATTCATCCAGGAGGTAATCCCTATGTCCATGACCGCAAAAGAATGTATCGTAGGACGCAGAAGCATCCGCAAGTTCACCGGCCAGCCGGTTTCCCACGAGTTGTTGTCCGAGATCGTCGCCACCGCTTCTTATTCCCCCAGTTGGAAGCACACGCAGATCGTCCGTTATATCGCCGTAGAGGGGGAGAAGAAAGAGCAGCTTGCCAGGTGCACGTCCGCTTATCCAAAAAACGGCGAGATCATGTCGAACGCGCCGATGGTGGTGGCTGTCACGATGATCAAGGGGCGCAGCGGCTTCGAGCGGGACGGCTCCTATTCCACGAAGAAAGGCGGCTCCTGGCAGATGTTTGACGCGGGCGCGGCCAGCGAGGCATTTTGCCTGGCGGCATACGAGCAGGGGCTCGGCACCGTCATCATGGGCATTTACGATGAGGAGGAAGCCACCGCCGTCTTAGGGCTGGCGGAGAACATGGAGTTAGTCGCCCTTATCCCCATCGGTTATCCCGCGGAATCCCCCGTCGCCCCGAAGAGGAAAAGCGTGGAGGATTTACTCACTTTCCAATAAGAAGATCCAAGTCGAAGGGATTTTTCCCTTCGACTTTTCTATGGATTCCATTTCCGGCTTTTACGGCCGGAGCAACCTAAGCAAGAAAAGAGGGAACGCAATGAGACATTTAATGAGTCCGCTGGACTTCACCACGCAAGAGCTGGACAAGCTGTTCGACCTTGCCAACGACATCGAGAAGAATCCTGCCAAGTACGCCCACGCATGCGACGGCAAGATCCTCGCCACCTGCTTCTATGAACCCAGCACCCGGACAAGG
>CANPWC010000119.1 GCA_947581905.1 uncultured Acetatifactor sp. | reverse complement strand
TACATAAGCAAGCACCAGGGGGGAATACGTGCGGATATCCGCCGCTTTCCAAGGAAAAGCTGCCGCTATCTGCCCTAAAAGGCTTCCATCCTGCCCAAGCGCCCCGTCTTCATCCGGCTTCATGCCCTCTTGCTGGCTTCCATCCTGCCCAAGCCCTTCGTTCCCGCCTGGCTTCATGCCCTCTTCCATCTTACGCCCTCACGAGTGTCTTCCAACACGATGCCCTGGTCCAACAGTTCCTTGCGGATCTGGTCCGCGCGGGCGAAATCCTTCCTTTTCCTGGCCGCCTGGCGCTCCGCGATCAAAGCCTCCACTTCCTCGTCCAACATTTCCGCCTTGCGCTCCACGATTAGGCCGCAAATGTCCGATAACGCCACGACTTCTTTTTTCAAAGCTTCCAGGAATGCCTTGCTGGATCCTTCCGAGGCATGCGTATTTGCAAACTTGACCAGCTCAAAGATCACGGAAATGGCGTCAGCCGTATTGAAGTCATCCTCCATGGCGGCATCAAACTTTTCCTCATAGCCGGACGCCTCTTGAAGCGCGGCGGCCTCTTTCTCATCCAGGCTGTCGCCTTTCGCCTGCCCTGACAGGTAATTCAGCTGGTCCACGCAGTTGCAGATCCTCTCATAACCATTCTTCGCCGCTTCCATCAACTCCGCGCTGAAATTCAAGGGGCTCCTGTAATGGGCGGACAACATGAAGAACCGCAACACCTGGGGATCATATTGGGCAAGGATCTCACGGACCGTGAAGAAGTTCCCCGCGGACTTGGACATCTTGCGGTTGTCAATGTTCAAGAACGCGTTGTGCATCCAATATTTGGCAAAGGGCTTCCCATTGGCCGCCTCGGACTGGGCGATCTCATTTTCATGATGCGGGAAGATCAAATCCTCCCCGCCCGCGTGGATATCGATCTCCTCTCCCAAATAGCGCCTGCTCATGACCGAGCATTCAATGTGCCAGCCGGGACGTCCGTCACACCATGGGGATTCCCAGGACGGCTCCCCTTCCTTCTTCGGCTTCCACAGCACGAAGTCCAGAGGATCTTCCTTTTGTTCCTCTCCCGTCACCAAAAGGGAACGGTTGCCCCCTCTTAAGTCGTCCAGGTTCTTGTGGGACAGCTTCCCATATTGGGCAAAGCTCCTGGTGCGGAAATAAACCGTGCCGTCCGACGCCACATAAGCATGTCCTTTTTCCAGCAGTTCATTTATCATGTCCTTCATCCCATCGATCTCCTGGGTGGCCAGGGGATGGGTCGTGGCAGGCTTCACGTTCAGGGACGCCATATCTTTCTTGCATTCCTCAATGAAACGCTGGGAAATGACCTCAGAATCCACGCCCTCTTCCAGGGCTTTTTTGATGATCTTGTCATCCACGTCCGTAAAATTGGACACATAGTTCACTTCATACCCCTTATGTTCCAGGTACCGGCGCACCGTGTCAAACACGATCATCGGCCTGGCGTTGCCGATATGGATGTAATTATATACGGTAGGGCCGCACACATACATTTTCACCTTGCCCTCTTCCAAGGGCACGAAATCCTCTTTCGTCTTGCTCAAGGTATTGTAAATCTGAATGCTCATTTCTCCTCCATTCCGAAGCGTTTCACGCAAAAACGCCTCCGCGCCGGCTTCCGCAAGCCTTGCTTATTTTTCAGGCGGCGTGTTCCCTGCCTGCCCCTGCGCCTTCTTAAGCCGCTTCAATTCCTCCTCCAGGCTAAGCAGCCGGTTTACCAGTTCCGTGTTGGCCTGCTGCAGGCAGATGATGTCCTCCCGGACCGGATCCGGCAAGTCCGTCTGGTTCATGTCCTCCCTAGGCAGGGACCGGTTGTCACGCTTCACCACCCGTCCCGGCACGCCCACCACGGTGGAATTCGGCGGGACCTCGCCCAACACCACGCTCCCCGCTCCAATCTTGGAATTTGCCCCAATGGTAAAGGAGCCCAACACTTTAGCGCCGGCGCTGATCATCACATTATCCCCAATGGTCGGATGCCGCTTGCCGTGCTCCTTGCCCGTGCCGCCCAGGGTCACGCCCTGGTACAGGGTCACGTTGTCCCCGATCACGGTCGTCTCTCCAATGATGACCCCATTTCCATGGTCAATGAACAATCCTTTCCCAATCTTCGCGCCCGGATGGATCTCGATCCCGGTCTTGCGCGCCCCGCGCTGGGACACATAACGCGCCAGGAAATAATGCCCTCCCAGGTACAGCTTATGGGCGATACGATAATGCAGCATCGCCTTGAAGCTGGGATAGAGGAATACCTCCATAGAGGAATGGATGGCCGGGTCCCGTTCCCGGACGATGCGGATCTCCTCCCGCACATTCCGAATAAAGCCCATGTCGCTACCTCTCAACAAAAAACCGCCGATGTTCGCACCAAGAGACGAATTCATCCGCGGCCCTGCTTCCATGAAAAGCGCCTGCCTTTCCTCATCGCGGTAACGCCTTTCTTCTATAATAGAATATGCAACCCGCGCCCATTTGTCAACTACTTTTTCCCGTTTTAAGCCACATTCCGGAGCGTTTACGCGATCAAGGCAAGAGGAGACTTCGCCTCCTCATGCCATCAGGGCTATTTGTGACGCTCCGGCACAAATAGCCAAACGAAGGAACTTCGTTTTGTGAAACAATAAGCTATCAAGCTTATTTTTCAATCTAAGCCCTTTGCGTATCAGTTGGGCCACGCTTTCGCATAGGATCCAGGTTATGGCCGAGCGGCTCCCATCCTGCAGCCGCCACATCCCTCACAGCCCGCCATAGCAGGACGCTCGGAAAGGTCAAACGGGCTGGTGAGCAGGCATACGGCCTGTGCGGCAATGCCCTGCCCATTCCCGGTAAAGCCCAAGCCCTCTTCCGTGGTCGCTTTCACGCTTACCTGGCCCACATCGATTGCCAGCGCCTTCGCGATATTCTCCCGCATCTTCTCGATATGGGGGCGCATCTTGGGCGCTTGGGCGATGATCGTGGCGTCAATGTTTTCAATCAGGAAGAAATGCTCTTCCAGCAGGGCGCCCACCTTTTCCAAAAGCTTCAGGGAGGAAATGCCCAGGTATTCCGGATCCGTATCCGGGAAATGCTTTCCGATGTCCCCTAAGGCAGCCGCCCCCAATAAGGCGTCCATAATGGCATGGAGGAGGACATCCGCGTCAGAATGCCCAAGCAGCCCCTTTTCATAAGGAATGACGACCCCGCCCATCACAAGGTCACGGTCTTCCACCAATCGATGCACATCATAACCGGTTCCAATCCTCATCCGAATATCCTCCGTCCCAAACAAACGCGCCCCGCGCCGCCTGCCGCCGCCCTGCGCCTTTAACTCCTTTAACGCTTATGCTTATGGTTCCTTGTGGAAAAAGGAAGCTTCTTCCCGTTCCACCAGCCGTCCATGGAGTTGTTCTCCGCCGCCTTGCCGCGCTTCATGCGCCCTTGGCCGCGTTCCTGCTCCCGCTCCCTGCGCCGTCTTTCTTCACGGTTCTGGTAACGCTCCTGGGGGACCTCTTCCTCCCGTCCTTTCTTTGGACGTTCCTCGCCGCGCGAACGTTCCTGCGAACGCTTCTCCCCGCTTCCGGCATCGCCCTTTCTAGCACCGTCCCCGCTCTTTCTGACGCCGTCGCCATTCTTCCTGCGCTCACGCCCGTCTTCCCGTTCCCGGCCGCGGCCAAAGAAGCGGTCCCTGCCGCGCCGCCTGCCGCCTAGGCGGTCACGGGCGGGCTCCTCATCCTCCAAGATTTCCTCGCCCTTGTCCCCTACATAGTATTTCAAAAGGACTGCCGCAATATCCAAGGCTTCGCAGCCCTCTTCCTCCATTTTGCGCAAGACATATTTCTTCATCAGGTCGATGTCTTCCGCTTCCCGCAGCTTACAGGCGTCGCTCATAAGCTTCTCCGCCTTGACCTTAAGCACCTTCGTGGCGCCGGGGAGCTTCCACTCCTCAATGGTGGTCTGGCAGAAGCGCTCAATCTGGCGGATCCGGAAAAGTTCGCGCCCATTCACGAACGTAAAGGAACTGCCGGTCTTCCCGGCCCGTCCGGTACGTCCGATCCGATGCACATAATATTCAATGTCCAACGGGAGGTCATAATTGATGACCGCCTCCACGTTTTCCACGTCGATGCCCCTGGCGGCCACATCCGTGGCGATCAGGATGTTGGTGCTGCCGTTACGGAAACGCCCCATCGCCACGTCCCTTTGCGCCTGGGACATATCCCCATGCAGCCCTTCCGCCTGGTAGCCCTGCTTCTTCAAAAACTCCGTCAGCTCATCCACCTTTTTCTTCGTGTTACAGAAGATCAGGCAGAGGTTGGGCTGGTAATAATCCAGGAGCCTGACGCAGGCGGCGTCCTTGTCCTGGCTGCGGATCCGGTAATAATGCTGGGAGATCAATGGAATGGTCAATTCCTTCGGAGTCACCCGGATAAACTCCGCGTCCTTCTGGAACTTGTCCGTGATGTCCAAAATGGGCTGCGGCATGGTGGCGGAAAACAGCGCCGTCTGATGCTCGCCCGGAATTTCGCCCAAAATCAGTTCCATGTCCTCACGGAAGCCCATATCCAACATCTCATCCGCTTCATCCAGGATGACCAGGTTCACATCGTCCAACTTAAGGGTATGCCGACGCATATGGTCCATGACGCGTCCCGGCGTCCCTACCACGATCTGGGTGCCGCGCAGGCCGCTGATCTGCCTGCCGATTTCCTGGCCGCCATAAACCGGAAGCACCTTGATGTCGTGCATGAACTTCGCCAGACGCCTGATCTCCTCCGCCGCCTGGACCGCCAATTCCCTGGTCGGGCAAAGGACGATCGCCTGGAGGGTGCGCTTGTTCGGATCGATCTTCTGTATCATGGGAATGCCGAACGCCGCCGTCTTGCCCGTGCCGGTCTGGGCCTGCCCAATGATATCTTTTCCTTCTAATAAAAGAGGAATCGCTTTCACCTGGATCGGGGTCATTTTCTCAAACCCCATCTCCCGGATGGCACGCAGCACGCGCGGATCCAGATAAGGCTCCAACCGCTTCAGGCTCTCATCCTCTTCCTGTTCCCCCAAAGAATCCCCTTGTCCTTCCGGTTTTGCTTCTGCCGTACCGGTTTCCTCCATCATTTCTAATGTCTCCACATGCTTCTCCTTGTCTGCTTTACATGATTTCCAACGCATATAAAAGCACCATAACACGCCTTTTGCCGCATGTCAAACATTTTTTTATTTCCTTATTGCCAAAATCGTGAAAATCCGCTATGATTAGAAAACAACCTATGGACGCCCTTATGACAGAAAGGAATATCATGAAGAAGATCATTGACTTATTGACGGAAGAGATGCAGGATGCCTTTGAAGCCGCGGGATACGAGCGCTCCTTAGGCCGCGTCACCCTCTCCAACCGTCCTGACTTATGCGAGTATCAGTGCAACGGCGCTATGGCAGGCGCAAAGCAGTATCATAAAGCACCCATCTTGATCGCCAACGATGTGGCGGCCCGCCTTAAGGACAGCGCCATTTTCAAGGAGGCCGTCCCGGCAGCCCCCGGGTTCCTGAACCTGAAGGTTTCCGAAGCTTTCCTGGCGGGATATCTTAGACAAATGGCGGGTAGCCCGAAATTCGGCGTAGAGGACCCCGCACATCCCGAGACCATCATCCTCGACTACGGCGGCGCGACCGTGGCCAAGACCCTGCATGTAGGACACCTGCGCTCCGCCATCATCGGGGAGAGCATAAAGCAAATCCTCCGTTTCGCTGGGCACCGGGTGATTGGGGACGTCCACTTAGGCGATTGGGGGCTCCCTTTGGGCCTGGTCATCGCCGGAATCAAGGAAGAACAGCCCGACCTGGTTTATTTTGACGAGGCATATGAAGGGGAATATCCCGCAGAAGCGCCTTTTACCATGGCCGAACTGGAACAGCTTTATCCTGCGGCCAGCGCCCGGTCCAAGACGGATGCGGACTTCCGCGCCAGCGCTCTGGACGCCACGTATAAGTTCCAATCCGGCGTGCGCGGATACCGCGCCCTTTGGCAGCACATCATTAACGTTTCCGTGCCTGCGCTTCAGAAGACCTACGGCAACCTGGACGTCTCTTTCGAGCTTTGGAACGGGGAAAGCTCCGTACATGACCAAATCCCCGACATGGTATCCTATATGAAAGAGAACGGTTACGCCTATGAAAGCGAAGGGGCCTTGATCGTGGATGTGAAACAGGACGCCGACGCCAAGGAAATGCCCCCCTGCATGATCTTAAAGTCTGACGGGGCCTCCCTCTACAGCACCACCGACCTGGCCACCATCAGGGAGCGCATGAGGCTCTATCACCCGGATGAGATCGTCTATGTGGTGGACAAGCGCCAGGAGCTTTACTTTGAGCAGGTCTTCCGCTGCGCGCGCAAGACCAGGCTGGTGGAGGAGGATACCAAGCTTCGCTTCATCGGTTTCGGCACCATGAACGGCAAAGACGGCAAGCCTTTCAAGACCCGGGAGGGCGGCGTAATGCGCCTGGAAGACCTGGTTCGGGACACGACGAAGGAAATGTACCGCAAGATCCTGGAAGGACGTGACATGCCGGACGAGGAAGCAAGGAAAGTGGCCGAGATCGTGGCAGTATCCGCCTTGAAATACGGCGACCTGTCCAACCAGGCATCCAAGGACTATGTGTTCGACGTGGAACGCTTCACTTCTTTCGAAGGGGATACAGGGCCTTACATCCTCTATACCATCGTCCGCATCAAGTCCATTTTGGCAAAATATGCCGAGCAGGGAGGCGTCGCGGACAAGGGCGACCTTTCGGAAGCGGTAAACGATTCCGAAAAGGCCTTGATGCTGCAGATCGCCCAGTTCCTCACCATGGTGGAGGGCGCCTGCGCGGAACTTGCGCCCCATAAGGTTTGCGCCTACCTCTACGACTTGGCCAACGCTTTCAACCATTTCTACCATGAGACCCGCATCCTCTCCGAAGAAGAGGAAGGGAAAAAGAAAGGCCTCATCGCCCTGCTTGTGTTTACGAAAGAAATCCTGGAGACCTGCATTTCCCTCCTGGCGTTCTCCGCCCCGGACAAAATGTAAGGTCTGGACTGCTTTGCTATAAGCCTGCCGGCTGGCCGCTGGCAGGCTTATTATCATCCTGCAGCCAATTGCCAGGCGGCCATCCGCTGGCGGGCAGCCCGCCTGGCGACAAAATAAGCCCCGGAAAGGATTCCCTTTCCGGGGCTTCGTCATAGCGAGAGGGGGATTCGAACCCTCGACACTACGGGTATGAACCGTATGCTCTAGCCAACTGAGCTATCTCGCCGTGGAACCTATAGGGCTCGAACCTATGACCCTCTGCTTGTAAGGCAGATGCTCTCCCAGCTGAGCTAAGATTCCATCGTCCGATCGCTTCCGCAACCGACACTTCATTAGTATAGCCCGTCTTTTGTGCTTTGTCAACAACTTTTTTCATTTTTATGACAGGTTTTTTCCCGGTGTGAATTGAAAATTTAAATTCCACCCCCAGTAACCCAGAAGTGGAATTTACCTCTTCCTAACTTCCCTGTGGAAT
>CANPWC010000118.1 GCA_947581905.1 uncultured Acetatifactor sp. | reverse complement strand
AGGGGATCCTTTTCTGGAACGTCTCCCAGATCCCCGTCTTCATATAGGGCTTGTCGCTGGGCACGATAGCCGCCATTTTCTCCATGTCCTCGGTGGTCTCCTCTTCCATGATGTCCACCACGTCGTCCACCGTGATAATGCCGACCAGGCGCTCTTCGTTATCCACCACCGGCATGGTGGTGAAGTCATATTTCTTAAATTGGGCGGCGACCTCCTCCTGGTCCATCATGGTGTTCAAGGAAATCACGTTCTCGTGCATGATGTCGCTGATGACCTCGTCCCCTTGGCTTAACAGCAAATAGCGCAGGGCGACCGTCCCGATCAGCTTCCGATAGGGGTCCAATACGTAACATACATTGATCGTCTCCCGGTCCACGCCGATCCTGCGGATCCGCTCAATGGCCTGGTCCACGGTCAGGTTCTCCTTAAGGTCCACATATTCCACGGTCATGATGCTGCCAGCGGAATCCTCCGGATAACGCAGCAGCTGGTTGATGTCCCTGCGCGTCTCGGGACTTGCGTTCGCCAAAAGCTTCTTGACGATATTGGCAGGCATCTCCTCCAACAGGTCCGCGGCGTCGTCCGCCATCAGGTTATCTATGACGTTCGCGGCCTCCCGCTCGGAAAGGGAAGTGATGATCATTTGCTGGTTGTCCACGTCCAAATAAGAAAATACGTCCGCCGCCAAATCCTTGGGCAAGATCCGAAAGACCTTAAGCATCTCCTCTTCTTCCAGCTCTTCCAGCATCGCGGCAATGTCTGCCTCATTCAACTCGGCAAGGTACTGGCGGAGGCTTGTGTACTGCTTACTGTTCAATAATTCCCGCAATTCTTCGATCTCGTTGATCTCTTCCATAAGCATTTCTCCTTATCAAGTTGTAGATGGTGCTTCTATGTTCCCAGTTCCTGCACGACCCTGGAAGGGGGTTGTCTGTTCCAGACTTGCTCTGCTTCATAAAATCACCACCACCTTTCTCAAAATGCTTATTGATTCTTATATTTTAACTTTTCATCCTATCCTTGTCAACAAAATAATATTCCCCGGATTTCTCCCATTTAACCCGTCCCCCGGTCGCCTCTACCAGCTTAAGGCGCAGCGCCTCCGCCTCCTCTAAGGGGATCAGAAGCTTCAGGCATACCTTATCCGTATACACGCTGTCGATTGGGACGACGCCATTTTGCCCCAGCAGGTACTGGATCCTGCCCAGGTCATTGTAATCCGTCCAAACGCAGGCCTCCAGGCCGAGGCGCTCCACGCCCACCTTGCATTGGGCCAGGCCCTCTTTCACCGCCCGCGCGTATGCGCGCGCCAAACCGCCGGTCCCCAAAAGGGTCCCGCCAAAGTACCGGGTCACGACCACGGTCACGTTATGCAGCCCTTCCCCCAGAAGCGTCTCCAGCATGGGACGTCCCGCCGTGCCGCCCGGCTCCCCGTCGTCGCTGCACCTTTTCAGCTCCCCCCGCCTGCCAATGACGAAAGCGGAGCAGTTATGGCTGGCATCCCAGTATTTCTTCTTCATTTCCCCGATAAAGGCGTTCGCCTCCTCTTCGGATTCCGTCCGACGAAGCGTGGCAATGAAGCGTGACTTCTTCTCCACGACCTCCCCCTGGCCCCCTTCGAGCAAAACCCTTAAGCCCTGTCCATCCATCTTAAAAAGCCCCCTAACCGGCCCATGCCGCGCCCGGACCCCTTCCTTGCGCGGCCAGCCCCAAATTCCATCATATCCCATTTCCTGCATAAAAGCAAAAGAAATATGAAAGAATTATGAATATGTCAAAAAAAACTTTATTTACAAGGCAGAATTTGGTATAATGGCTTTGTATACCAACCAGGGGCGGCTTCCAGGCTTCCCCGACGCTTAAACCCTCCCGGCATAAGGCCGGCCGTGATAAGTTGAAAAAGACGGAATGGAGATTTTATGGATTATAGCAAAAAGGGCGTCCGAGACCGACAACGGGCGCTAAATTCAAGAGCCGCGAAATGGGGCAGGAAGTTCGCCTTAACCCTGTTATACTTAGTCCTCATAGCCGCGCTGTCCCTAGGGATCATAGGCGTCGCCACAGGCATCGGCATGTTCAAAGGCATCATCGCCACCGCGCCGAGCATCCAGATCTCTTCCCTGGTGCCTTCCGGACAAGCTTCCATCGTCTACGACAACGCCGGCAATGAGATCGACCGCTTCATCGGCAGCAACGCCAACCGCACCATCGTGACCTGGGAGCAGGTGCCCAAATACCTGGGACAAGCCTTTGTGGCGCTGGAGGATGAACGTTTCTACCAGCATAACGGCATCGACATCAAGGCCCTGTTCCGTTCCGCTTACGAGTTCATCAGGAACCGCGAGACCCAGGGCGGCAGCACCATCACGCAGCAGCTTTTGAAGAACGCCATCTTCACGAGCTGGACTTCAGAGGGCGACAATTACCTGATGAAGATCAAGCGTAAGCTCAGGGAGCAATACCTGGCGATCGAAGTGACCAAGCACACGGAAAAGGACCAGGTGCTTCTGACCTATATGAACACCATCAACTGCAGCCAGAACACCTTAGGCGTGGAAGCGGCTTCCCAACGTTATTTCGGCAAGCCTTGCAGCGAACTGACCCTGTCGGAATGCGCGGTCATCGCCTCCATCACCAACAGCCCGACCCGTTACAACCCGATCAGCCATCCGGACAACAACTCCGCCAGGCGGAAGAAATGCCTGGACAAGATGAAAGAGCTGGGCTTCATCAACCAGGCTGAATACGACACGGCCATAGCAGACACGGACGCGGTCTATGAACGCATCCAGAACAGCAACACCGAGTACCTGGACAGCAACAACACGACGGGCACCTATTTCACCGACGCCCTGCAAAAGCAGATCCAGGCAGACCTGGTAAGCGCCGGGTATTCCGAATCCATCGCTTTAAACATGGTCATGTCCGGCGGCCTTAAGATTTATTCCACCCAGGATCCCGCCATCCAGGCGATCGCGGATGAAGAATTCTCCAATCCCGACAACTTCCCGTCCAATACCATGTGGCTTTTGGACTACGCCCTCACCGTGACCAACTCCGATGGCAGCAAGACGAATTACAGCAAGGAAAATATGACGACCTGGTTCAAGGAAAACGGGGACAAGGACTTCAACCTCCTTTTCAAGTCCCAAGAGGCAGGTGTCGACGCCATGCTCCAATATGAGGCGGCTGTCGCCCCCACTGCTTCTGTAGACGACCTGGACCGCTATTATAGCTTTACCCCGCAGCCCCAGGCTTCTGTCACCATCATTGACCAAAGGACCGGATATGTCGTCGCCATGGTAGGGGGACGAGGCGCGAAAGAGGGACGTCTTACCTTGAACCGTGCCACGGACACCACGCGCCAGCCCGGTTCCACTTTCAAGGTGCTCGCGTCTTATGCCGCCGCCTTAGACAGCGCGGGGCTGACCCTGGCAAGCGTGTTCAACGACGCCCCGTTCAACTATGATAACGGCAAGCCTGTGAATAACACCACCCATGGAAGCTACCTGCATACCACCGTGCCCATCCGCACCGCCATCACCAAATCCATGAACGTCATCGCCGTGAAGACCCTGACGCAGATCACGCCCCAGCTTGGCTTCGATTATCTGCTGAACTTCGGCTTCACCACGCTGACAGACGGCAAATGGATCAATGGCGAATACTTCTTTGACAACCAGCAGCCCCTTGCCCTGGGCGGCATCACGGAGGGCGTGAAGAATATCGAGCTTTGCGCCGCTTATGCCTCCATCGCCAATGGGGGCGGCTATATCCGCCCGAAGCTCTATACCAAGGTGCTGAGCGCAGACGGGAACGTGCTTTTGGACAACACTGACCCGCAAAGCAGGCAGGTCATCCGCCCTACCACGGCTTTCCTTTTGACGGACGCCATGGTGGACGTGGTGCGCAAAGGGACCGGTACCAGCGTGAACTTCGCCAACATGTCGATCGCCGGCAAGACGGGCACCACCAGTGACAACAGGGACGTATGGTTCGCGGGCTTTACCCCCTACTATACCTGCGCCACCTGGGTGGGTTATGACAACAACCTGAAGATGAATGTCTATAATGATGGGGAAACCTCCTTGGCCAGGAAGCTATGGCGCGCGGTCATGAGCCGCGTCCACGAGAACCTGCCCAATGAGCAATTCTATATGCCTGACGACATCGTCCAGGAAACCGTCTGTTCCCGGTCCGGCAAGCTGCCCGTCCCAGGGCTGTGCGACGCTTTCCTCACCACGGAATATTTCGCGAAGAACAACGTGCCTACGGAAAGCTGCGACATGCACTACGCGGGCCCGATCTGCCAATATGACGGCGTGCCTGCCGCCCCGGAGTGCCCGTTCCAGGTACAGGGCGTCTACAACCTGCCCTATGCGCCGGAAGACGAAGCCCTCTGGTTAGGCTCCTCCACAACCGTGAACCCTGACGGCTCCATCTCCTCCCCGCTCGCCATGCCCAGGTGCCAGCACAATGCCTCGTTCTTCGCGAACCCTGGCTATCAGGACCTCCTTGCGCAGCAGCAGGTGGAGATGCTAAACCGCAACGCGCAGGCTCCGGCACAGTAAGGCAGGGGCCTGGCAAAACATCTGACAAAAGGAAAGAAGCGTGTATGACCCCCGCAGGGCATGCACGCTTCTTCTTACTATAAACGAAAAAGGCGGGCTGGCAAAGCCCGCACAAAAAAAAGGCTCAAATCCTACTTTGAGCCTTTTCATTCCATCAAAAAAGCTGCTGACGGGAATCGGACCCGTGACCTCCGCACTACCAATGCGACGCTCTACCGACTGAGCCACAGCAGCAATCAGGGACTGGCTTACGCCGTCACCATATGCTATTCTAGCAAATGAGCCCCTACTTGTCAAGCGGAAATTGCTTATATTTTTGAAATAATTCGCGAAATATCGCCTTCGGCTTTAGAAAAGACTTTTGCGGGAACGCCTCTTCAGGAAACGCACGTTGATGTCCTTCTCGTCACATACCGCCTGGATGATTTCTTCCGCTTCCTCCTTGGAATTCTCATTGATGCAGATGACGCAGAGTTCCTTCTTCTTATGGAACAACGTCTTCTTCGGCCAACGGAAATAGTAAGATATCCGGTTCTTCAAGAGCGCTTTCTCGATTTCTCTTCTGTTCTCCACGCCGTTCACTTCGCATAGCTCAATCTCATTATTCACCCTAGCTGTCGTATATAACGTCTGCATAACCGCATTCCTCCCCAAAATGATGCCTGGACGAAAGCCGATCGACCTTTTGCTTCGTTCACTGCTTATTATAGCAGATAATCCCTTTAAAAGGAAGAACAAATCATGATAAATTATATACAAAATTCATCAAGGATCCCTCTTAATATATGGGGGCGGATTGACGCAGCCTCCTTTACGCGCAGGCTATTCATGTACAGGAAGGTCATGTAACTTACCATCCGGGAATAAAGCGCGCAGGCGACATAATCGAGGGGCAAGTCCTTGCGGATCTCCCCCCTGGAGATCCCGTCCTGCGCCAAACGATAGAAAAACACCATCGGCAGGCACTCTTCCATGCTTTTTACCTCGATCTTTTGGCGGATCCTCTGCCCTAAGCAGGACTGGTCCGTCAATAGGTGCATGAACCTGTTAAAGCAAGCCCTTTCCTGAAAGCCGCCCTCCACCCAGTCCAACATATTATCCACCCGTTCCCGGAAAGATTCCACCCCTTCCATACGTACCGTCACTTTCTCAATGATCTGCTGCATTTGGTAGATGATGGAACAGGCGATCAAGTCTTCCTTGGAATCAAAATAATCATAGGCAGTCCCCTTTCCGATGCCGGCACGCCTGGTGATGTCAGACACCGTGATGTCCGATATCTCCGCGCCCTCCTCGAACAATAATAGGACCGCTCCATATAACAGCTTCACCTTTTCCGGAAGCTCATTCGTCTTCTCTTTCCCCGTAATCTTTCCCATATCTTCTCTTCCTCTTATTCTTCGCGGTTTTCTTTTCCCTGATGAAATAATCATACACGCAGGGGATGACGATCAAGGTCAACAGGGTGCCGTACAGCAGGCCTCCAATCGTGACGATCGCCATGGGCCTTGCCATCTCGGAACCCATGTCATGGCTGAACACCATGGTGGACAGCGCCAGGATGGTGGTCAACGCCGTCATCAACACCGGCCGCAGCCTGGTCCGCCCAGCCGTCAGGATGGCCTCCTTTTTCGCCATGCCGCCCTCACGCAGCTGGTTCATATAGTCGATCAGCACGATGCCGTTATTGACGATGATGCCGGAAAGCATGACGAAGCCGATCATGGCGATGACGCTGACTTCGCTGCCGCTTAAGTACAGCCCCAGGAAGCCTCCCGTGAACGCCAGCGGGATCGTGAACATGATGATGAACGGCGACAGCAGGGACTGGAACTGGGCCACCATGATCAAGTACATGAATACCAATGCCAGAAGAAGCATCAGGACCACCTGCTCCATCGCGTCGTTAATGGTTTCATTTTCCCCGCTGAATACCAGCCGATAACCGTCCGGGACCTTATAATCCTCCAACGCTTCTTCTACGCGCGCAGACACCTGTCCGATGTTATAGCCATCCTCAAGGGACGCGGTGACGGACACGTACCTGTTCTGGTCCGCACGGTTGATGGAGCTTAACGCCTCTGTATCCTGGAAGTCGGCGATCTCCTCCAGGCGGACCTTGACCTGCTTCCCTTCTTCATCCGTGCCGTCCAGTTCCAGATCCTTCACCTGGTCCCTGGTCAGCTCGATATCATTGCCGTGCATGACATAAACGCTATAGTCCTTATCCACGGACACGAGGGTCGTCGCGCTGGACGCCTCCGCCAGCTTGGTATAAACCTGGGTGAAGACCTGGGCCACCGTCAATCCATAGTGGATGGCTTCCTCCTTGTCCACCACGATGCGCAGTTCCTCGTCCGCCTCTTCCAACCCGTCAGAAACATCCTTGGTCCCTTCCACGCCGGATACGATCTGCGCCACCTCCCCGGCGATCTTCCGGATCGTATCCAACTCTCGCCCACGCACCTGGATGGAAATGCCGCTTCCTCCCAGGGCGCTCATGTCCATGCTGGAGGTATCCACCGTGATCTGCGCGTCCAGGTCGGCGGTCCTCTCCAGGATCATCTGGGCCAGGGCCTCATTGCTCAGCTCCTTATCTTCCTTCGTCGTCACATAGATGGTCGTGCTGGTAGCGCTGCCGCCTCCTCCCGTCAAAAGCCCCAGGGAAGAACCGCTCGCCATGGCGCCTACATCCTGGATCTCATCCAACTCCAGGATCCGTTCCACCACCTGGTCCGTCACCGCCCCTGTCTCTTGCAGGGGCGTCCCTTCTTCCATATTGACGCTGACCGTCATCTGGGTAGAATCCATATCCGGCATGAAAGCGGTGCCGCGGCTTATCGCGGCTGCGGCGCTGACGCCCAAAAGGGCTACCGCCAAAAGCAGGACCAGGGGCTTCACCTTGAGGGAAAGCTCCAACACCTTGCCATATACGAAGATCAAGCCGTTAAAGAGCCGTCCCTGCTTCTGTTCCTTGGTGCGCGCCAGAAGCTTGGAAGACATGGCAGGCACCACGGTCAGGGCGATCAGGAGGCTTGCCAACAGGGAATAGGCGATG
>CANPWC010000117.1 GCA_947581905.1 uncultured Acetatifactor sp. | reverse complement strand
AGGCGTCTACCCAGGAGGAAATGAATGAAGCCGCTTCCGAGGTTTATCTTGCCTGGGACCATGCGCTGAATGCCGTGTGGGACATCTTACGCGAGCATCGGGACCAGGCATCCATGGCTTACCTGGTCCAGGAGGAACGTGCTTGGATCGCGGAGAAGGAAAGCGCCGTCCAGTTGGCCGGGGCGGAGTATGAGGGCGGCACGATGCAGGAAATGGTGGAGTCCCTGGAAGCGGCGGAATGGACCAAGGACAGGGTATACCAGTTAAGATAAAAGCTTGCGTTTGCGCTGTCAAAACATGCTTTCAGCATGCTTTTGGCATGTTTTCGGCATGCTTTCGGCAAGCTTTGGCAGGCGCTAAGAAAAGGAGGACGCTATGAGGCTAGGTGCATTACAGGATTATTCCGTGAAAGGACAGACGATCGCCCTGCAGTTTGAAAAAGGGGAGGCGAAGCTGGAGATCCTCACGCCCCTGATCGTCAATGTTTTCTATGGGCGGGAAACGAAGGACCACCGTTCCAAGGCGATCGAGGGGGAGAAGTCCGTGCCTGTGGACTTTTCCGTGGAAAAAAGAAAGGACGGGCTCTGGGTCCGTACCGAGAAGCTGTCGGTCTGTGTCTGCGACGATTTTTACGTGGATTTCTATGATTCCGAAGGGGCGCAGGTCTGCGCCGACTACCGGGGGCGGCGCAAGATGCTTAAGCGGCTCAGCGACGAATCCATCCGCCTTATGGAAAAGGAAGGGCATAAAGCGGGAGGCGGACAGGAGGGCTCCCTGGTTGAAGTGGTGAAAAAGCTGGGCAAGGAAGACCATTTTTACGGCCTGGGGGACAAGACCGGCTTTTTGGATAAACGCCATTATGAGTATGAGATGTGGAATACGGACAATCCGGATCCCCAGGTGGACACGTTCAAGGCTTTGTATAAATCCATCCCGTTCTTCCTGGCGAAGACGAAGGATCATGTGTACGGGATTTTTGCGGACAATACTTATAAGGGGTTCTTCAACATGGGGCAGGAATCGGAGGACTATTATTTCTTCGGCTCCGTGAAAGGGAACCTGGATTATTATTATATCGCGGGCGCGACCATAGCCGAGGTGCTTAGAGGTTATACCTATCTGACGGGCACCCATCCGCTTCCGCAGAAATGGACCCTGGGCTACCATCAGTCCCGCTGGGGCTATATGACCCAGGAGGATATCGAGGAAGTGGCGGATGGGCTTAGGGAACATGACATCCCCTGCGACGCGATCCATTTTGACATTGACTACATGGATAATTACAAGGTCTTTACCTGGAACCGGGAGCGTTACCACGGGGATCCCAAACGGTTCCTCTCAAGTCTTGCGGACCGTGGGTTCAAGCCTGTGACGATCATCGATCCCGGCGTCAAAAAGGAAGCCGGTTATGAAATGTATGACGAAGGCATCGCCAATGGTTATTTTGCCAAGGATGCCGAGGGAAAGGTCTATGAAAACGTGGTTTGGCCGGGCGACGCGGTGTACCCGGACTTCGGCAGGTCCGATGTGCGCGCCTGGTGGGCGTCCAAGCAGCGTTTCCTTCTGGAGATGGGCGTAAGGGGCGTCTGGAACGACATGAATGAGCCTGCCAGCTTCCGCGGGCCCCTGCCGGGAGACGTGGCCTTTACGGATGAGGATGTGGCCTCCACCCATGAAAAGATGCACAATGTGTACGGGCACTTGATGGCGAAAGCCACCTATGAGGGTTTGAAGGAACTGGATGGCAGGCGTCCTTTCGTGATCACCCGTGCCTGTTACGCGGGGACCCAGAAATATTCCACCGCCTGGACGGGGGACAATACCAGCATGTGGGCCCATTTGCAGATGGCGATCCCCCAGCTGTGCAACCTGGGGCTGTCCGGCATGCCTTATGTGGGGACGGATATCGGCGGCTTCGGGGCGGATACCACGCCGGAGCTTATGGCCAGGTGGATCCAGGTCGGCTGCTTCTCCCCATTGTTCCGTAACCACACGTCCTTAGGGTCCCGCAGGCAGGAGCCCTGGATGCTGGGGGAGGAAGTGCTGGGGATCTACCGGAAGTATGTGAAGCTGCGTTATGAATGGCTGCCGTATTTTTATGACCTTTTCTTTGAGGAGGAGAAAACCGGCGCGCCCATCCTGCGCCCCCTGGTCTATCATTATGAACAGGATCCCGTCGCGGCTACCTGCAACGATGAATTCCTGGTGGGAAGCCAGGTATTGGTGGCCCCGGTGGTGCAGCCTGGGATCGCGAAGCGGATGGTTTACCTGCCGGAAGGGGAATGGTATGATTATTGGACCATGGATAAGTTTGTGGGCCCTGTCTGGTTCGTGAAGGACGCGCCTTTGGACGTCTGCCCGATTTATGTGAAGGCGGGCAGCGTGATCCCCACGATGGAGCCCATGTCCTATGTGGGCGAGAAGCCCCTGGACAAGCTGATCCTTAGGGTCTATCCCGGCAAGGGGACTTATGACCATTATCTGGACGATGGGGAAAGCTTCGCTTACCGGGAGGGCTGTTACCATCATTACCGCTTTACGGTGGAAGAGGATGGGAGCGTGAAGACGCAGATCCTCCACGCCGGGTATGGGAAGCCTTATCAGGAAATCGTGTGCAGGACGATCTGACCGGACGAGGCCGGAACGCCGCAAATCGTTTTGATGGCGGACGAGGACACCGCGCACGCGCTCCAATATGGGGGAAAACATGGACATTTTTGAATATATGCGCGCCTCCAGCGCGCAGAAGGAAGCGCCCCTGGCGGCGCGGATGCGTCCCCGCACCCTGGACGAGGTGGTAGGGCAGGAGCACATCCTTGGCAAGGATAAGCTGTTATATCGCGCGATCCGGGCGGACCAGATCCGCTCCATCCTTTTCTACGGCCCTCCCGGCACGGGCAAGACCACCTTGGCCAGGGTGATCGCCAATACCACCAGCGCCGAGTTCACCCAGATCAACGCCACTTCCGCGGGCAAGAAAGAGATGGAAGAGGTGGTGGCCAAGGCGAAGGACCTGCAGGGGATGTATGGAAAGAAGACCATCCTTTTCATTGACGAGATCCATCGTTTCAACAAGGGGCAGCAGGATTACCTGCTTCCTTTCGTGGAGGACGGGACGCTGACCTTGATCGGCGCGACCACGGAAAACCCTTATTTTGAGGTAAACGGGGCCCTGCTTTCCCGTTCCATCATTTTTGAGCTGAAGCCCCTTCCCGTCGATGCGGTGAAAGGCCTGATCCGGACGGCGGTTTATGATAAGGACCGAGGCATGGGGAGCTATGATGCCGTGATTGATGAGGATGCTGTGGCATTTTTGGCGGATTTATCCGGCGGTGATGCCAGGCATGCCCTGAATGCGGTGGAGCTGGGCGTGCTGACCACGGACCGGGGAGCGGACGGCAAGATCCACATCACCCTGGCGGTGGCCCAGGAGTGCATCCAGAAACGGGCGGTCCGTTATGACAAGACCGGCGACAACCATTACGACACGATTTCCGCCTTTATCAAAAGCATGCGGGGTTCCGACCCGGACGCGGCGCTATATTACCTGGCCAGGATGCTTTATGCCGGGGAAAGCGTGACTTTCATCGCCCGCAGGATCATGATCTGCGCCGCGGAGGATGTGGGCAACGCGGACCCCAACGCCCTGTCTGTGGCGGTGAGCGCGTCTTTAGCCGTAGAAAGGGTGGGGATGCCGGAGGCGCAGATCATCCTGGCGCAGGCGGTTTCCTACGTGGCATGCGCCCCCAAGAGCAACGCTTCCTGCCTGGCCATTTCCGAGGCGATGCGGGAGGTGGCGGACAGCGGCAGCCTGCCGATCCCCTCCCACCTTATGGACGCCCATTACAAAGGCGCGGCAAAGCTGGGGCACGGCACAGGCTATCGATATGCCCATGATTACCCCAATCATTATGTGGAACAGCAATATCTGCCATATGAATTGGATGGGAAAGAGTTCTATCGCCCCTCTGGCAATGGATATGAAGTGAAGATCCGGGAACATATGAAGCGGCTTCGGCAGGAAGCGCGGAAAGATTCCTAGAAAAGGAGCCTGGCCAAAGTCTGGTAGACCTCCTGGCTTTTCGCCTGCCAATGGTCGCAGATGGAGGAGGCCATTTCCTCCGTGGGGACGGACAGGGTGAGCTCCACCAGGTTGACGCCCCTTTCTTTCGCGATAAGCCGGGCCTCGTATTCCCCGCTTGTGGTTTTGTAATAATCGCCCACTACGGAGACGTCGTTGCGCAAGGTGAATTCGTTTTCTTTCAGGTAGGCTTTCACGTCCTCTTTAATGGCGTCGCCGATCCTGTTTTCAAAGAAGCGCAGCGTCTCCTGCCCTTCTTTGGTTAAAAGCAGGTGCGTGCGGTTGTGCATAGGCCTGAGCGCGAGCATGCCGGCTTCTTTCAGTTCATTGATGGCGCGGTTTATGGTCACGAAGTCGGTGTAATCGTGCCCCAGGATGAAATCGCTGACATGGGCGACGGTAAGGGGGGAGGAGACCCGGTCCAGCATATATAGGATGATTAATTTATATAAGGTCAATGGTTCGTCAAACATGATCCGTTCCCTCCCTTGGGCTTCCTTGCCCAGACCATCCGCCTCTTGCCGTAAGGATGCGCCGCCAGTCGTGACAATCCCGCATTCCCCGTGGAGACTTAAGGGAATGCGGGCTTTTTGCCGTATTGCGTATTTATCTGTGGATATGGGACTTCACGGCTTCCGCCACCCGTATCGCGACCTGGGGGTTAAAGGCTTCCGGCATGATGTTGTCTTCGCTCAGTTCCTCATCCGGCACCAGGCCGGCGATCGTAAGCGCGGCAGCCAGCTTCATCTCTTCCGTGATCTGGGTGGCGCGTCCCTCTAAGGCTCCTTTGAAAATGCCGGGGAAAGCGACCACGTTGTTCACCTGGTTGGGGAAGTCGCTGCGTCCGGTCGCCACGATGCGGGCCCCTGCCGCCTTGGCCACGTCCGGCATGATTTCCGGGACGGGGTTGGAGAGGGCGAACAGGATGGCGTCATGGTTCATGGAGGATACCATTTCGGCCGTCACCGTATTAGGGGCGGACACGCCGATGAAAATGTCAGCGCCTGCCATGGCGTCCGCCAGCTTCCCGGTCAGGTTGGAAAGGTTCGTGATCTCCGTCATTTTCTGCTGCATCCAGTTAAGGCCTTTGGATTCTTTGGATACGATTCCAGACCTGTTGCAGAGGATGATGTCGGGGAAGCCGTAGGAAAGGAGCAATTTGGCGATGGCGACGCCCGCGCTGCCCGCGCCGTTGATGACGATCTTGCAATCTTCCTTTTTCTTGCCGACGATCTTTAAGGAGTTGATGATGGCGGCGAGCACCACGATGGCGGTCCCGTGCTGGTCGTCGTGGAAGACAGGGATGTCTAAGGTGGCTTTCAGCCGCTCCTCGATCTCAAAGCACCTGGGGGCGCTGATATCCTCCAGGTTGATGCCGCCGAACGTGGGGGCAAGCCATGTCACGGCCTTGATGATTTCCTCGGTGTCCTGGGTGTCCAGGCAGATGGGGACGGCGTTCACGCCGCCAAATTCCTTGAACAGCACCGCCTTGCCCTCCATGACGGGCATCGCCGCATGAGGACCGATGTTGCCCAGTCCTAAGACCGCGCTGCCGTCGGACACTACGGCAATGGTGTTGGCTTTGATGGTATAGCGGTAAGCAGCCTCCTTGTCGCCTGCGATCACCTTGCAGGGTTCTGCCACGCCCGGCGTGTAAGCCAGTGCCAGGTCCTCCCTGGACTTGACGGAAGCCTTGGCCGTGGTCTCCAGTTTTCCATTCCACTGCTCGTGGAGCTGTAGGGCTTTCTCGTTAATGGTCATTTCCAATCCTCTTTTCCAATGTATTCTTCAGGTATCCTGCGGCAGCCGCCGCCGTAAGGAGAGCGTCCCTGCCGGATGCGTGCCCAAAGCCGGTCCCTCCCGTTGGGAAGAACTCCGCCCTACATCTTATAATAAAACGCCGCAGGGCGCAAGCGTAAAATTCCGGAAAATGAAAAATAATAAAAATTTTACTTTCTATTTTGGGAAAAGTGTATTATAATAGGCTGAAAGCACTGCAAATCAAATCTTGAAGTCATGGTCCCACGTCCAAGACACATCTTGATTGATAAGATTCCCAGGTATGAAGTAAGAAAGAATGGCAGGAGGCGACAGGCCCTGCCGGAAAAAAAGCAGGAGGAGTTTATGAGAGAAAAATATGAATCATTGCAGCTTGCCCAGTTGCGGGAACTCGCAAAGGTAAGAGGGTTGAAAGGTTTCTCTTCCATGAAGAAAGCGGATTTGGTCAACCTGATGCTGGAGGCGGACGAACGGGACAAGGCTGCGAAAGCGCCCAAAGCGGAAAATACGGGCGCTTCTAAGCCGGAGAGCGCGGGCGCGCCCAAGCCAGAGGGCGCGGAAGCCGCAAAAGGCGAGAATCCCAGGCCAGAAGCGCAGCCCCGCCAGGATGGGTTCCGACAGGGCCGCCCGGATTCGTTCCGGCCTACCAGGCCGGAGGGGGCGCGCCAGGATGCGTCCAGGTCCCGTATGTCAAGGCCGGATGGACAGGCGGGCGTAAAGCCGGCCGGCAAGACCATCGTGAAGGTCAATCGGGACGAAGCCAGGGATTCCAGGGTCAGCTATGTCCGCAGTGAAAGCCAGCAGGCATCCCGTGTGGAGAGCGGCTCGAAGTACGACGCGCCCAGGGAGAATCCCGGCAGGAACGAGAATTACCGTGCCGGTTATAATAACAACGGCTTCAACCGCGGCAATAAGGGCGAGGGGCGCGTGGATGGCGCACAGCGCCCAGACTCATCGAAGAACATGCCTGTGTCAAGCAATGAGGTTTCCAATGAGAACAAGAACATAGACGCGGTCCGCGACGCGGCCCAGCAGCAGGAGGGCATCCAGCGCTCTTACCGCCCGCAGGAGGCCTACGACGAGAACCAATATCCCAAGGAGTTGGACAGCGGCATCGAGGCGAGCGGCATCCTGGAGGTCATGCCGGACGGTTACGGCTTCATCCGCTGTGAGAATTACCTGCCCGGAGAGAATGACGTCTATGTGGCGCCCAGCCAGATTAGGCGGTTCGGCCTGAAGACCGGGGATATTTTAAGGGGCAACAAACGGGTCAAGACCCAGCAGGAGAAGTTCAGCGCCCTTTTATTCGTCCGCTCCATCAACGGCTATACGCCGGAGGAAGCGTCCAAGCGTAAGAACTTTGAGGACATGACCCCCATCTTCCCCAATGAGAGGATCCGCCTGGAGACGCCGGGCTGCAGCGTGGCCATGCGCGTCATGGACCTGGTAAGCCCTGTGGGCAAGGGCCAGCGCGGCATGATCGTGTCCCCGCCCAAGGCCGGCAAGACCACCCTATTGAAAGAGGTGGCGAAGTCCATCCTGCGCACGGATCCGAAGATGCACATGTTGATCCTGCTGATCGACGAGCGCCCGGAGGAAGTCACGGACATTAAGGAAGCCATCATCGGTGAAAACGTGGAGGTCATCTATTCTACCTTTGACGAACTGCCCGAGCACCATAAGAGGGTGTCCGAGATGGTGATTGAGCGCGCGAAACGTTTGGTGGAGCACAAGAAGGACGCGGTCATCCTTCTGGACAGCATTACCAGGCTGACACGCGCCTATAACCAGGTGGTCCCGCCCAGCGGGCGCACCCTTTCAGGCGGCTTGG
>CANPWC010000116.1 GCA_947581905.1 uncultured Acetatifactor sp. | reverse complement strand
GGACCGATATTTTTGATCACTTTTTTCTGGGAGACCTTGAGGCCTGATTTATTGGTGACACGGACAGACTGAACAAGTCTTAAGTAAGGTTTTGCGTTATTTATAAAGCATTCAACGTACATGTTCCACCTCCAGCGCAATAATATAGACCCATAGACCTACAATATAATTATACCATAAGAATATAAAAAAAAGCAAGGAAAACCTTGCAAAATAAGGAAAAAAATTCAATTAGGATTAGCAGACAAGTGGCAAACTCGGGAGGCTCTTGATCTGCGCCTTTCGCGCCGCTTTGTCCAGTCCGTCTTCTTTACGCTTAAAATCCAGAATCATCTTTTTACACCTCCATTTTGATCAAGATTTGATACTTCTAAAATAGCATATTTTTATCAATTTGTCAAAAAAATCCTGTGGCTTCCTTGTTTTTTTGGTAGTTTTTGTGAAAGGGGGAAGGGGGAGGATTAAAAAAATGCGGGCTTCCGATATTGAAAAGTCCAAGACGACATGATATAATTTATAAGATTCCAAAACCAGGCCTGGGCAGATGGAACGTCCCGCCGCCTCCAGGGCAGGGGAGACCGCCCTTTTAGGCCGAAAGGTTAGGCAAGGAGGCATTTGAATGAATTCTAAAAAGAGGCAGCCATTCTTTCTTAACGCCATAGCCTCCCTTGTTTTAGGGGTGTTATTAGGCGCTTTTTGCGCGCTGGCCGCCAAGGAGGCCGGGATGCTGATCCTGGCAGGCGTTGCCGCGGGCATCCTTTTTGTGCTTGGGCTGTATCCATTCTATAAGGGCCTGGGGCTAAGGGGGATTGTCGCCATCTTGGTCTTTGTCTTATCTGGATTGCTTTATCATGCCGCCTTTTATGATATCGAGAAGATCGCGATCGGTTCCGTCATTCAAGTGGCCGGGTTCGCGTTCTATATGTGCAGCCCGTATGTGCTGTTGTTGTTTTTTGGACTGGAGTTTTCCAGGGACCGTGAAGTGACCGGCAGGATGACCAAGGTCGCGGCGGTTTGGCTCCTTTTGCTGCTTGTCCTGTTCATTGGGTTTCGGGTGGAGAAAGCCAGGATCGAGAAGCAGGGGCAGGAGCAAACTAATGGCTTTGCCGTGGCTTGCTGTCTTACGTCAAATGAGGGATAGGCAGGACGGTTTTGTTGACAGGGGGGGACATTTCAACCAAAAGCTACGGATGACCAAAAGCTATGGGGATCAGAAGTTACGGAGGATCAGAAGCGACTGATGATTAGAAGCGACAGATGGTCAGCGCCTATGGAAATCAGCGGCCATAGAAAATAAAAGAGAGGAAACGGAATGGAGCGTGTCAACAGGCTGGGAATAGAAGAGGTCATGTCAGGGATCCCGGGCGGGTTCTTCATCTATCATGCCGACGGGAACGAAGAAATCATTTATGCCAACAATGAAGTCCTCTATTTATATAAATGTGAGACGATGGAGCAGTTTCGGGAACTGACGGGGAATTCTTTCCGGGGCATGGTCCATCCGGATGACCTGGGCGAGGTGGAGCAGAGCATCGAAGAGCAGATCGTGAAAAGCTGGCGGAACCTGGATTACGTGGAATACCGGATCATCTGCAGGGACGGAGAGGTGCGCTGGGTGGAGGATTTCGGCCATTATGTCAAAAGCGATGACTTTGGCGGCGTGTTTTATGTGTTCATCAGTGATGTGACGGATAAGGTCCTAAACCATACGAAGAAGGAGAACGACTTCTTAAGTGAAATGCGCGACCAGGAGCTTTTGCACACGGCGCTTCAAAGCACCGCGTATTCCTATCGGGAAGTCTATATGCTAGACCTGGTCGACAACTATTACCGGATGATTTATCCGGACAACCATAACGTGGCGGCGCGGGGCGATTACAAGGAATTATTGCACAAGCGCGTCGCCTTGGCGAAGATGGATGATCTGGCGCAGGGGGATATCGTGGAGAAGCTCCAGCCGGAGCAGATCCAGAAAGACCTGATGAAAGAGAATTTCGTGGAATACCGCTATATCCGGAATATGCCGGAGGGCGGACAGGAATGGTGCGTGGTCGCGTTCACCGTGAATGAGCGCAAAGACGGGATCCCGGTTTCCGTGGTCATGGGCGTGCGCAGCATCGAACATATCATCCGCAGCGAGGAGAAGCAGAACGCCATCCTGAAGGACGCGCTGATCCAGGCCAAGCAGGCGAATGAGGCTAAGAACATGTTCCTTGCGAATATGTCTCATGACATTCGGACGCCGATGAATGCCATCGTCGGCTTCTCCACCCTGTTGGAGAAAGAAGCGGAACATCCGGACAAGGTGCGCCAATATGCCCAGCGGATTACGGCTTCCAGCCGCCACCTGCTGGGGCTGATCAATGACGTCCTGGACATGAGCAGGATCGAGAGCGGGAACATGGCCTTAAATGTGGCGAACCTCCCCGTCAAGGAGCTGTTGGAGGAAATCTCCGCGATCATGCTGCCCCAGGCGCGCAAGAAGGGGCAAAGCTTCCAGATGGAGGCCATAGGAAAGGTGCCGGATTGGATCCTGGGCGACAGGCTGCGCTTGGAACAGGTGCTGATCAACTTATTGACCAATGCGGTCAAATACACGCCGGAAGGCGGAACGATCAAAATGAGCGTTACCAACTGCGGGCAAAAGCCATCCGGCTATGTGCATCTAAGGTTCGTGGTCATGGACGACGGCATCGGGATGAGCGAAGAGTTCCAGAAGACGCTGTTCGATCCTTTCACCCGGGAAGTCAATTCCCTGACCAGCAAGATCCAAGGGACGGGCCTTGGCATGGCCATCAGCAGGAACCTGGTGGAGCTGATGGGCGGCACGATATCCGTCAAAAGCAAGAAGAACGAGGGCAGCACTTTCACGGTGGATATGGAATTTGCCGTCCCGGACCAGGCGCAAGAAGAAAAGCCCCAGGTCGTCGTGGAGGACACGGAGAAGCTCTTAGAGGGGAAGCGGATACTGGCGGCGGAAGATAATGAGATCAATGCGGAGATCCTGGAAGAAGTCTTAAAGCTGGAGGGCGTCATCCTTGACCTGGCCCAGGACGGCATGGAGGCGGTGGAGAAGTTCTTGAATTCGGAGCCGGGCTATTATGACATGATCCTGATGGATGTGCAGATGCCGCGGATGAATGGCTATGAAGCCACAAAGGCGATCCGTGCGTCCGGCAGGCCTGACGCGTCCACGGTGCCGATCGCCGCCATGACGGCGAACGCGTTCACGGAGGATATCCAGAAAGCGCTGGACAGCGGCATGAACGTCCATATCTCGAAGCCGATCGACATCGCCGCGCTGCATGAGACGTTCAAGCGCCTGATGGCGGGCCCGAAGCCGGCAGGCGAACTTTCGAAGAGGATGGAGCCGGTTTAAGATTTTAAGATAAGGAAGCTTTGCTTTACGCGGCCGCTGCAAGGCAAGCCCGGCAGGGCGCATTTTACGGGGGCGCGGGCTGGGAAGCGCAGGGAGGGATGGATGGACAAGGATAAATTTGCTGTAACCCCGCCGATGGGCTGGAACAGCTATGATTATTATGATACGACGGTCACGGAGGCGGATGTCAGGGCGAACGCCGAATACATGGCGGCCCATCTAAAGCAGTACGGCTGGGAGTATGTGGTCATCGATATCGAGTGGTACTCCAACAAGGCGGGGACGAAGCGGGACGCCTATCAGTATATCCCCTTTGAGGACTTTGAGATGGATGAATATTCCCGCCTGCTGCCGTCGCCGGAACGGTTCCCCAGCTCTAGGGGCGGCAAGGGCTTTGGCCCGCTTGCCGCAGACATCCATAAGATGGGGCTTAAGTTCGGGATCCACATCATGCGCGGGATACCCAGGAACGCGGCGCACCGGCACTTAAAGGTGCTTGGCACGGATGCCTTGGCCAGCGATATCGCGGACCCCTCCTCCATATGCGGCTGGAACCCCGATATGTATGGGGTCCGGCATAACGCGGACGGTCAGGCGTATTATGACTCCCTTCTTTCCTTATATGCCGGCTGGGGCGTGGATTTCATCAAGTGTGACGATATCTGCGACAGTTGGATGTATCCGGCGCAGAAGTTCTCCGGCTGGGAGGAGACGAGGATGCTTCGCCGCGCGATCGACCGGTGCGGCCGCGACATCGTGTTAAGCCTTTCCCCTGGCCCCGCCCATATCGAGATGGCGTCCCATTATATGGAAAATGCGAATATGTGGCGGATCACGGACGATTTCTGGGATGATTGGAAGCTTTTGAAAAACATGTTTTGGCGCTGTGGGCAATGGCAGGGCCATGTCAGGGAAGGGTGCTGGCCGGACTGCGACATGCTTCCCATTGGAAAGCTTGGGAAAGGGCATGGGCGGGAATGGACCTCGAACTTTAACGAGGAAGAGCTTAAGACCATGATGACGCTTTGGTGCATCGCGCGTTCCCCCTTGATGATCGGCGCAGACCTGCCCCAGTTGGAGGAAAAGGAGCTGGCGCTTTTGACGAATGATGGGGTCTTGGAGATGCTTCGGGACGGCAAGGGCGTACAGTTAAGGCAAAATGACAACGAGGCCGTCTGGGTCAGTGAAGGAAGCCGCCATGTCCGTGTGGCGCTGTTCAATCTTTCCGAGGAGGAAAGGACGGTTTCGGTTAGCTTTAGCCGCGAAGGGGATGAGGCGTCTTGCCTGGCCGTCGAGCTCTGGGGCGGGGAGGGCGCGGACGTATCAGGCGGCAGGTTGTCCGCCCGGGTCCCCGCCCATGGGGTAAGATGTTATCAGCTGGAGGGAAAGAGCTTCCATTTTGCGGCGGATGAGCCTGATGACCCCGCGCGGGAGGAGAAAGCCCTGGCCTGGGAAGAGGTTGAGACACAGCACCTGGAACAGAATGAATGGATCGATTTCCGCAGGTCGTCCTACCGCTTCCCGGACGGGAAGGTGTTTGCGCCTTTTTACAGCTATACCCGCAGGGATTATGTGGTCGTGGTGGCTTCCGACACAGAGGGGAAATACCTTTGCGTGCGCCAGTTCAGGCAAGGGATAAGGAAAGTGACCACGGAATTTCCCGCGGGAGGGATTGAGAGGAAGGACGCGGACGGCTCCGGCCCTGACGGGATTTGCGTGGAGAGGGCCCTTGCGGCGGCGAAGCGCGAGCTCTTGGAGGAGACGGGCTATGAATCCGATGAGTGGGAGCATTTGCTTAAGGTGCCCTCCCAGGCTACCATTTCTGATAACTATGCGTACCTGTTTGCCGCGAGAAACTGCCGCAAGGTATCCGGACAGTCCTTGGATGAAACGGAGTTCTTGCGCGGGAAAAGGTATGAGGCCCAGGAAATTGAGGAAATGATCGCTAACGGGGCGTTCCAGCAGGCGGTCCATGTCACGGCATGGCTGCTGGCGCGCAGGCGCCCATAGGCCCATAGGCTTGCCAACGTTTTGAGATTCTTGGTTATAAAGGAGATTTAACAGGTTCATGAAAAAAAGAGTGGGGAAGTTCGTGCCGTTGATCGTAATGATCCTTGTTACCATCGTGTCTGTCATGATCGGGGTGGTTTACTTTGAGTTCATCTCCCGGAAGATCTACGAGGACAGCACCAGCCATTTGGAGGAGATTTACGGGCAGGTCAATCGTTCTTTTGGGGCTTTCGTGGAGAAAAACTGGGGCATGATGGAGGGCTGGGTGGATTATGTCGACCAGGCCGAATCGGAGGATGAGATCGCCGCTTTCATTGAGAAAGAGAAAGATCATTGGCGGTTTTCAGAATTCTATTTCTTTTCAGGCGGGGAGGCTTATCGGACGCTGGGAGGCGACCAGGGAGGCATGGACCTGGACGGGTCCTGGGACAGGCTGACCAAGGAAAAGCTGCCGGTCATGGCGGGAGAGGTCTTATCCACAGGACAGGAGGTCACGGTGTTCGCCGTCCCGGCGCGCCCGGGCAACTACCAGGGCTTTGATTATGACGCCATCGCCATCAGCTATACGAACGCGGATCTGGCGAAATCCTTGAACGTGGACGCTTTTTCCGGGAAAGCGAAATGCTTCGTGGTCCATAACGATGGGTCCGTCCTGCTTTCCACGCAGACCGGCGGGAACGTCTTTAGCAATTACCTGGTTTACCTAAAGGCGGCTTCGGACTTGGACGAGGCGAGCCTTGCACGGATCCAAAAGGATTGGGAGAATGCCTCATCCAACCTGCTTCAATGCAAGATCGGAGGCGTCGACCATTGCATTTTATATCAGCCGGTGGGCTATCAGGATTATACCTTGCTTAGCGTGGTGCCGCGGGAAGTGGTCAGCGCAGGCTTCCTGGAGGTGCAGAGGGCCACGACCCTCGTGCTGCTGGGATTGTTCCTGTTGGTGGGCGTGACCGTGCTCTTCCTGTTCTTCTTAAGGAGCTACAGGCAGTCCCGCAAGAACTTGATGGAGCTTCGGTATCGGGAGCTGATGTTCGACGTGCTGTCCAACAGCGTGGACGACATCTTCATCATGCTGGACGCCAAGGAACAGAAAGTGGACTATTTAAGCCCTAACATTGAAAGGCTCTTGGGCATCCCGGTGGAGGAGGCGCGTAGGGACATCCGGGTGATGGAGAAGTGCGCGGTCAATTATAACGTGGTGATCCCCAAGGAAGAGCTGGAAGCGATCCCGCTAAACGGCAACCGCTATTGGGAATGTGAATATATGCATCAGAACACCGGGGAGCGCCGCTGGTACCGTATGACGGTTTACAATATGCGGATCCAGGACGTGGCGAAATACATCATCGTCCTGTCTGACCGTACCCTGGAGCAGCAGATGAACCAGAAGCTGCAGGAAGCCTTGACGGCGGCCAAAAGCGCCAATGAGGCGAAGAGCAACTTCCTTTCCAATATGTCCCACGACATCCGTACGCCCATGAACGCCATCGTAGGCTTTTCGGTATTGCTGGAAAAGGATGCCGAGAATCCGGAAAAGGTCCGGGAATATACGCGTAAGATCACAGCATCCAGCCACCATCTGCTTTCCCTGATCAATGACGTCCTGGACATGAGCAAGATCGAAAGCGGCAAGACCTCCCTGAACGTGGACCATTTCAGCCTGCCGGAATTGCTGGAGGAGCTGAACATCATCCTGATGCCGCAGGCGAAGGCGAAGAGCCAGAGCTTCGAGATCTATGTGCAGGGCACGCCGCCTGAGAGGATCATTGGCGATAAGCTGCGGCTCAATCAGATCTTGATCAACCTTTTGTCCAACGCGATCAAGTACACGCCGGATGGCGGCAAGATCGAATTCACGGTGAGCGAACTGCCGCAGACGACGCAGCAGTATGCCACCTTGAAGTTCGTGGTGCGGGATAACGGCATCGGCATGAGCGAGGAGTTCCAGAAGCAGGTCTTCGCCCCGTTCAGCCGGGAAATCAGTTCCGTCACCAACAAGATCCAGGGGACCGGGCTTGGCATGGCGATCACGAAGAACCTGGTCGACCTCATGGGCGGCATCATCAGCGTGGAAAGCAAGCCCGGGCTGGGCAGCACGTTTACTGTGGAGCTGTCGTTTTTGCTCCCGGACCAGGAGGAGGAAGAACCTTGGTATTCCAACCGCATCACCAGGGTCCTAGTCGCGGATGACGAGGAGGAAATCTGCATGGAGATCCAGGAGATGATGCGGGATTCCGGCGTAGAGGTCTTCTGCGTGACGGATGGGGCATCCGCCGTGGAGTCCACCGTTTTGGCGCATCAAAGCGGCATGGATTTCCATGTCATCCTGCTGGATTGGAAGATGCCTGGCATGAACGGCGTGGAAACGGCCCGCCGGATCAGGGAGCATATAGGCGGGAACGTCC
>CANPWC010000115.1 GCA_947581905.1 uncultured Acetatifactor sp. | reverse complement strand
AGGCAGCTTGTCGCGCTCCATGAGCTGAATATCCCGGAGAAAAACATCTATATGGACAAGCAGTCGGGCAAGGACTTTGACCGCCCGCAGTACAAACGGCTCGTGAGGCGCATGAAAAAAGACGATCTGCTCTACATCAAGAGCATTGACCGTCTGGGCAGGAATTATGGGGAGATTTTGGAGCAGTGGCGTGTCCTCACGAAAGAAAAGGGCATCGATATCGTGGTGCTGGATATGCCATTATTGGACACCCGCCGGGGCAAAGACCTGATGGGGACGTTCCTTAGCGACATCGTGCTACAGGTCCTTAGCTTTGTGGCGGAAAATGAGCGCGTCAATATCCGTCAGCGTCAAGCGGAGGGCATCGCGGCGGCAAAGATGCGCGGAGTGCGTTTCGGCAGACCGCCCCGCCCGTTGCCGGAGAACTTCCACAGCGCCTACCAACGATGGAAAGCAAAGAAAATCACCGGCACAGCTGCGGCGAAAGAGTGCGGGATGGCGCTCTCCACGTTCCGCTACCGAGCGGCGATTTACGAAAAAACCAAGTTGTTGTAATAAGGGCTGTTTTACAGGAACGTGTACTTTCCTGTAAATTGCTGTACATACAGGTCTAGAGATACTATAACACAAATTTACACAGATTTCCATACCTAATGTGATATTTTTTCACTATTCCACAAATTTTGTCGATGCACTTTTTAGTTTGCAGGAAAGTACACTTTTTGGAGGTAACGTGAAATGGATTTGTTCAGTCTCATCATAGTATTAATTTTTATAGTAGTAGTTTTGGCTTACAGTGCAAGTGAATTTGAAAGAATCGCAAATATGAAAGGTCATAAAGGCTATTTCTGGTGGTGCTTTTTGCTTGGGGCAGTTGGATGGGCCATGGTGATTGCCCTTCCGGATCGGGGTGCCTCTCTTTCTTGCGATCCGTGGTCAGCAGGACAACTGGCTCAGAAATCGGATGATGATCTTCCGGAGCTTTGATTGGAGGTGAAAGAACGGCATGAGCGAGCGATATACTAGGCTTTCTTTTCTTCCCAATAATTTGTATATGGATGGTTCTCCGCTCCTGATTGTGGCGGGAGCGCTGCTGAAAGACAATCAAAGCGGAAAAGTTCTTGTCCAACTGAAATTGAAAAATTTGTATCATGCTTCGCTGACCGCTTGCAAGGTCCATGTTCGTGCGTTTGATCCGAGCGGTGCGGAGCTTGAGGGCGTGGACAGCTTTTCCTATTTCGACCTCAAAGTGTCCCAAGGCGAGGATTTTGGCGCGAAAAGACCGATCAACCTACCTAATGACACCACGCGGAGCGTTTCGGTCTGCGTGATACAGGCGGTGTTTGAGGACGGAAACGTCTGGCAAAAACCTATCAGCGAATGGCCGCAGTTGGAACTGCATCCTCGGCTTTTATCCGATAGATTCAAGGATGATGAGCTGGTGAAGCAGTACGAGATCGAGGTGGGCGGAAACTGCAAATATGTCCCTAAGACCGTTGCTGGATTACGCCTTTGCACCTGCGGAGCAATCAATCTGAGTAGTGAAAAGTTATGCTCACAATGTCATAGAGAAATCGAAACACTTACCGCCTCGCTGGACGTTCCTATGCTGACAGAAAAAATGAGAGAACGTCTGGCGAAAGAAAAAGAAGAAGAAATGAAGCGGATAGAGCAGGAACGACAGGAGACGGAAACTGTCCGCAGAAAACGCATAAAGATACTGGCGGCAATCGGTTGCGCCGTAGTCGCTGCAGTTATTGTCTTGTTCGTGACACAGGTCATCTTACTGGGCAACCGTTATAAGGCTGCGGAGGAATTGCTTGCAGCGGGAGATTATGATGGGGCAATTGCGGCATTTGCAGAGTTGGGGAACTACAGGGATTCTCTTGAAAAAGTCGATGAATGTTCCTATCAAAAAGCAAAACAATTTATTCGCAAGAATACATTAGACAGTGGGATGTGGTATACGGTGGGGTTACGATCAGATGGCACTGTGGTAGCGGTGGCACTCAATTCCTTGAGACAGAGACAATGTGATGTGTCTGGATGGTCTGATATCGTGGCGGTGGCAGCGGGAGATTGTCATATAGTTGGATTGAAGTCTGATGGCACCGTGGTAGTGGCAGGAGACAATTCCGTTGGTCAATGTGATGTGTCCGGATGGTCTGATATCGTGACGGTGGCAGCGGGTCCTTTTGATACATTTGGACTGAAGTCTGACGGCACCGTAGTAGCGGCAGGAGATAATTTCGTTGGGCGATGCAGAGTGTCCGATTGGTCTGATATCGTGGCGGTGGCAGCTGGCGAAAATCATACAGTTGGACTGAAATCTGACGGCACCGTGGTGGCGATAGGTGAAAATGCATATGGGCAATGTAAGGTGTCCGAGTGGACGGATATCATAATGGTGGCAGCTGGCGATGATCATACAGTTGGACTGAAGTCTGACGGCACCGTGGTAGCGGTAGGGCGGCATGGTGATGGGCAATGCGATGTGTCCGAGTGGACGGATATCATAATGGTGGCAGCTGGCGAAGATCATACAGTTGGACTGAAGTCTGGCGGCACTGTGGTAGTGACGGGAGGCAGTTACGATAATGATGATGTATCCGAATGGAGGGATATTGTAGCGGTGGCAGCCTCCCATTTCCATATAGTTGGGCTGAAGTCTGACGGCACCGTGGTAGCGATAGGTAGTAATGATGATGTGCAATATGGTGTATCCGGCTGGACGGATATCAAACTGCCAAAGTGAGGAAAGATGGCGACGGCATCATTATGAAAGAAAAAAATTATGAAAAACAGGAAATATACAGTAGCATGAAAAGAAATCTGTCCAAAGCGATTCAGGCGGGATTCTATTATGAGGCCATTTTTATTGAATACGCAATTATTGAAGATAGATGTACTTCTTTGTTGAAACATGCAAATATACGTTGGGTTGAATCAAATGGAAATGAATTAAAACTTTCGACAAAGTTGAATAAGCTGCGAAGCAATCCTAAATTTGTGTTACCGTATGTTAGGAAAAGACTTCCGTTAGACTTTATTGACAGGATAGATTCATGGAAAAAACAACGAGATAGATTTATCCACGATTTGGCAAAGATTCCTTATGATGATGATAATGTGAAGCAAGTTGCAATGGATGGCAACGAAATTGTTCGAATATTAGATAACAAATCGAGAAGCGTTAATAGATTTTATGATAAACAAATGGGGTAATTTGGAAATGAATGATTATAAGAAGCCAATAGATTAGCGTTTGAATAGGTAAGCGGTAGATAATGCGTACCTGTACAAAACTGGAGCAAATCTGTGTGATTAAACGGATTTGCTCCAGTCCTATTTCGTAAAAACAGTTCATTTCATTTAATTTTATCAGATATTTGCGAAGGGGTCGTCCTTGGCTTGCTGCTCCATATAGGGGTTGTACAGCAGGTCCAGGAAAGGCTTCCGGTCTTTTTGCTTAAACATCCTGTCAAGTTCATCCTTGTAGCCTATGATCATATAAGGGAACGTCTCGGACAATTTTTTCAGGTGTTCCTGTACCTGGGCTTCGTTGCCCATGACGATCTGGTACTTGGCCCCGTCCGCGAATCCCAGCACCAGGAAATAGGAATGCCCGGTAGTGATGAAGTTCCTCTTATGGGTGACGGTGTAAGCATAGGCCCAGACCATCTTGGAGGTTTCCCCGAAAATGGTGGTAGCCCCATTCTGTGCCGTGATGAACTGGGAGTTATACTTAAGTCCGTTCACATATTCGTTGCTGGACAGGAAAGTCTCTACCTGCTGCCGGGTAAGCTCCGGGTTGTGGCTGGCGGCGATGTATTTGGTGATGCTCTTTTGGTAACTGCCGCTGAAAACTTTCACCAATATAAAGACGATGCAGAAAAGGCATGCCGCTACGATGGCTGCGAAGACCCAAAGCCCGGAAGCTACGCTGTTGCCGATCTTGCCCACTTCTAAGTAATAGGGAAGGAACAGGGCTTGCTCTTCCTGGGTCAAGCTGTCGTAGTCTACGGCATCATGATAATAGGAAAGGTTTTCGCTTGGCATGGCGTGAATGGTCCCAAAGATTTCAAATTGGGCGGCAATCACGTCTTCCTGCGTTGCATAGCCGTTGGAATAGTCCAGGCAGACTTGGTCCAGGGCCTCGATCTGCTTATATTCACGCTGCGTCACCCTGATCCGCATACCCATGAAATACTCGTCCCCGGCATTGATGAGGTATTCCATGGCGACCCGGTCCGTCCCCTCGGTCTCTTCGCAGTAAGCGCCGTAATTGTAATCCAGGATGCCCTTTACATAGAGGCCGTCCAGGTCTTCCGTGGCGTAATCGACCTCCCATAGGTCTTCGGGTCCTTTGATTAAGGCGCTGATGGAAGACCCTGTCGCCACGATCATGGCGATGATGATGCCGGCGGCAATGACGATTCCCACGATGGATCCCTTCAGGCTTTTCATTTTTAGTTCTTTCATGTTGCTTCTCCTCCTCTGCATATATGAAAATACGATGATACATTCCTGCCCGGATACGTACCACAGCATTCATTATACTATTTTTTATGAAAAGTTCAAACGAAAATTTGAAAATAAATCGAAAAAACCAAAATTAAAGATAATATCTTTTATCAAGAATACATTGCAAAGGTCTCTATTTGCGTCTGGAATTATCTGTGACACTGTGCTATGATAAAAATGAAAGATGCGGATGCAATTGAAAGACGCGAAGGTTCCCTTTTATTTTCCTGGAAAAGGAGAAGAAGGGATTTCGCGGGGAGGTTTGCCATGAGGAATGAGACGAAGCAGGTTCTGGAAGCCGTCCGGGACGGCGGCATGTCCGTGGAGGACGCTTTATTAAAATTAAAGACCCAGCCTTTTGAGGATATCGGCTTTGCCAAGGTGGATATGCACCGCAAGGTGCGGCAGGGCGTGCCTGAGGTCATTTACGGGGCGGGCAAGACGCCGGAGCAGATTATTAAAATTATAGACGCCATGAAGCGGGGCGGGCAGGAGCGGGTCCTGATCACCCGCCTGGACATCCACTCCGCGGAAATCGTGATGGGCGCCCATCCCATGGTCTATGATGCCGTCGCCCGGATCGGCCGGATCGGTTCTTTGCCCCAGCCGGATGGGATTGGGACGATCGTGGTGGCCACCGGAGGGACCAGCGACATCCCTGTGGCGGAAGAGGCGGCCCTTACGGCCTGTGCGCTGGGCAATGAGGTCTTGCGCCTGTACGACGTGGGTGTGGCTGGGCTGCACCGCCTGTTGGCCCATAAGGAAGAAATCATGAAAGCCAGCGTGGTCATCGCGATCGCCGGGATGGAGGGGGCGCTTGCCAGCGTCCTGGGAGGCCTGGCGGATTGCCCTGTGATCGCGGTGCCTACCAGCGTGGGGTACGGCGCGTCGTTCCACGGCCTGTCAGCCCTTCTGTCCATGCTCAATTCCTGCGCCAGCGGCGTAACCGTCGTCAATATCGACAATGGGTTCGGGGCGGGATATTTTGCCAGCATGGTCAACCACATGGAGCCAAGGTCTGGTCAGGATAAGGCGTTGGAGGATGGCAAGGAGGATGGGAAATGGATGGTTTAGCGGCGAAGAAGCAATGCCTGGAGGAGTATCTGAAAGATTTGGGCGGCGTCCTGGTGGCCTTTTCTTCCGGGGTGGATTCCACATTCCTGTTAAAGGTGGCGCATGACGTCTTGGGAGAGCGGGCGGCGGCCGTGACGGTACGGTCCTGTTTGTTCCCGAAGAGGGAGACGGACGAGGCGGCCGCGTTTTGCAAGGCGGAGGGCATCGAACAGGTGGTCCTGGAGGCGGACGAGCTTTGCATTGAAGGGTTTTGCCAAAATCCCAAGAACCGCTGCTATCTGTGCAAGCGGGACCTTTTTTCAAAGTTGCTGCAGGCCGCGTCCCAGAAAGGGCTCCCTTATGTCGTCGAGGGGTCGAACTTAGACGACGAGGGGGATTATCGGCCGGGCATGGTCGCGGTGGCGGAATTGGGGATTAAGAGCCCGCTTAGGAAGGCTGGCCTTACCAAGGAGGAAATCCGCGTCCTGTCAAGGCGGCTGGGGCTTCCTACTTGGGACAAGCCCTCTTACGCCTGCCTTGCCTCCCGTTTCGTATATGGGGAAGAGATTACGCGGGAAAAGCTGTCCATGGTGGACCGTGCGGAGCAGATGCTTTTGGACCTGGGCTTTCGCCAGGTACGGGTGCGTATTCATGGGAACCTGGCGCGTATCGAGGTCGAGCGCCCGGATTTCCCCAAGATGTTGGAAAAAGCCGCACAGGTAAATGAATACCTGCACGGCCTTGGCTTCCTTTATGTGTCCCTGGATTTGGGCGGTTATCAGACGGGCAGCATGAACCGCGCCCTATAGGGGCGGTCCGCCGCTTAGATGGCGTCCAGCGCCTGGGCAAGGTCCGCGATCAAGTCGTCTTTATCCTCTAAGCCGCAGGACATCCGAACGAGCCCGGCGGGCACCCCTGCCGCACGCAGCTGTTCTTCGTTCATCTGCCGATGGGTGGAGGTGGCGGGGTTCAGGCAGCAGGTCCGCGCGTCCGCCACATGGGTCTCGATGGCGGCCAGCTTCAAGTGCTTCATGAAGACCTCAGCGGCCGGCCTGCCCCCTTTCAGTTCAAAGGAGACGACGCCGCAGCCGCCGTTCGGCATATATTTCCGGGCGATTTCGTAGTAAGGGTTCCCAGGCAGCCCGGAATAATTCACATAGGTCACTTTGGGATGCTTTTCCAGGAATTGGGCGACGGCCAGCCCGTTTTCCACATGCCTTGCCATCCTGACGTGCAGGGATTCCAGCCCCAGGTTTAGCAGGAACGCGCTTTGAGGGGATTGGACGCACCCTAAGTCGCGCATCAGCTGGGAAGTGCATTTGGTGATGAAAGCGCCGCCCTGGCCGAATTTTTCCGCATAGGTGATGCCGTGATAGGAATCATCCGGCGTGCAAAGCCCCGGGAACTTGTCCGCATGCGCCATCCAGTCGAATTTGCCGGAATCCACGATGGCCCCGCCTACCGCTGCGCCGTGGCCGTCCATGTATTTCGTGGTGGAATGCGTGACGATGTCAGCCCCCCATTCGATGGGGCGGCAGTTGATCGGCGTAGGGAAGGTATTGTCGATGATCAGGGGCACGCCGTGGGCATGGGCGGCCTTGGCGAATTTCTCGATGTCCAGGACGGTTAATGCCGGGTTGGCGATGGTCTCGCCGAACACGGCCCGGGTGTTCTCCTGGAACGCGGCGTTCAGTTCTTCTTCCGTGCAGTCCGGGGAGACGAACGTGGCGCTGATCCCCATCTTCGCCATGGTGACGGAGATCAAGTTGAACGTGCCGCCATAAATGGTGGAAGAGGAGACGATGTGGCTCCCGCATTCACAGATATTGAACAGGGCGAAGAAATTGGCGGCCTGTCCGGAAGAGGTCAGCATGCCGGCCGTGCCGCCCTCAAGTTCGGCGATCTTCGCCGCCACATGGTCGTTGGTCGGATTCTGGAGGCGGGAATAGAAATAGCCGCTTGCTTCCAGGTCAAAAAGCTTCCCCATATCTTCGCTGGTAGCATATTTGAACGTGGTGGATTGGATGATCGGGATTTGCCGGGGCTCCCCGTTGCCGGGCGTATAACCGGCCTGCACGCATTTGGTATTGATCTTGTAATCACTCATAGGTATCCTCCTCAAAGCCTTATAGAAGGCGCTCTTTCCTCTATCATATCATTCTTTGGAAAAGAATGCAATCGCTGTAAAAATTTCAATTCCCCTCTTGTCAAACTTGTGGGATTGTGGTAAGATAATTTTCGCAGTAGTCCCGAAGAGGGATGCGGACCTTTAGCTCAGTTGGTTAGAGCAACCGGCTCATAACCGGTCGGTCCTGGGTTCGAGTCCCCGAAGGTCCA
>CANPWC010000114.1 GCA_947581905.1 uncultured Acetatifactor sp. | reverse complement strand
CTTTCTCAATATCCTTAATGGTGATCAGGCCTTTCAGGTTGAACTCGTCGTCCACGATGGGGAGCTTCTCTTTCCTGGCACGGGCGAGGATCTTCTTCGCGTCGTCCAGGGTGATCCCCTCTTTCGCCGTAATCAAGCCCTCGCTGGTCATGGACTCCTTGATCTTCTTGGTAAAGTCAGTTTCAAATTTCAGGTCGCGATTGGTGATGATGCCTACCAGCTTGCGCCCTTGCGTGATGGGGACGCCGGATATCCGGAACTTCGCCATCAAAGCATCGGCATCCGCCAACGTATGGTCCGGGGTCAGGGAAAACGGATCCGTGATGACGCCGTTCTCGGACCTTTTCACCTTGTCCACCTCTTCCGCCTGGGCCTCGATCGACATGTTCTTATGGATGATGCCGATGCCGCCCTGCCTCGCCATGGCGATCGCCATGCGATGCTCCGTGACCGTATCCATCCCCGCGCTCATCACAGGGATATTCAGCTTAATTTCCTTGGTCAGCCAAGTCGTAAGGTCCACCTGGTTGGGAATCACTTGGGAAAAAGCCGGAACCAATAGCACGTCGTCAAATGTAATGCCTTCACCAATAATCTGTCCCATTTCATCCTCCTGTTTTCACTGAATTGCACTGAATCCTATGTCCGCGTACCACAGACAAGCCATGTGTTCTGTTGAGTGTAACAGAAATCCCCCCGGATGTCAATATGAAATTTTCCCTGCTTATACCTTTTATAATTAAAGCTTATGAATCAGTCCAAAAACACTTTCCTGGGAGCGGCGTTCTTCACCATTTTCATCAGTTCCTCGGAGGGGCTCAGCAATATTTTCACGTTCCCTTCATAATACATGGCATAGCGCCGGTCCGGCTTAAGCTCTTCCCCGATGCTGTAATCGATGACTTTGGAATTGCGGTTCTTATAATTATCCAGATGGTAGGACTTGATCGGGGCGAAAGCCTCAATCCTGTCCAAGGAATAGGTGGCCACCCTCTTCCTGCGGGACTTGGCCATGATCTTGTCCACGGTAAGCTCTTTGTCAAGGTATACATATTCAAACTCCAGGTTCGTGAAGAGATTCACCAGATAAGCCCCCACGCCGCATAAGACCGCCACGATGAATACGATGATGTTCATGGTCATGAAGAACAACAGCACGCAGATTACCGCCACGATGATCAACAGCACCCTGGCAACCTTCCAGAGGGCGGATTGCTTCTGCTTAATCAGGCATTCGACATACGCGTCACTCATAATACTACCTACCCTTTTCTTTATTTGCAGCCCGCCTATGGCGGGCGCAGCCTTTTCGACGTGCCGGGCACGTCTTGCTTCCATGATATAACATCCCGGGGCAACTTGCAAGAAGTTTCCTGATTTTCTATAGTTTATCTTTTTTTAAGATTCTTCTCCAAATTGATTCATTGACAGCCGCCCATTTTTTCATTATGATGTAGGAAAGCGCAAAAGGAAAGGACTGATCCGGATGCCCGTAATGGATGAATTCCGTGAGGAACGCGAGGCGTTAAAGCACGGCACGCCCAAGCAGAAGCTCGCTTATTTCCTCGACTATTATAAATGGCAGACGATCGCCGCCGTGGTCGCCATCATCGTCCTCGTCTCTTTCATCTATGAACAAGTGACCAAGAAAGAGGACCTGCTGTATGCCACGTTTTTAAACTGCGTCAGCGCGCAGGACGCGTCCAGCGTCCTATCGGAGGACTTCCTGGGACGGCTGGGGGCGGATCCGGCGAAGAGCCAGATTTCCATTGACAACACCTTGACCATCACGGACAATGCGCTGGACGAGACCACCTATGCGTCCATCCAGAAGATGACCGTTTACATCGCGGCTAAGGAGCTGGACCTCATCGCCTGTGATGAAGAGGTGCTGAACCGTTACGCGTACGACGAGATCCTATTCGACCTGCGCGATGTCTTAAGCCCGGAACAGATTAAGGCCTATGAGCCTTATTTCTATTATGTGGATTGGGCGATCGTCGAGAAGCAGGCGGAAGCTTACGACAACCTGGAGGAATACATCCCCCATTACCCGGACGCCTCGAAGCCGGAGGAAATGGAGGACCCCGTCCCTGTAGCGCTTTTCCTGGGGGACAACGCCAAGCTTAAAGACTTATATGAGTTCGTAGGGGATTCCCCCGCCATCGGCATCGTCGTCAACACGCCCCGTCCGGAAGCCGCGACCGCATTCATTGACTTCCTGTTCGAGGAAGAGCCCTAAGTTCCACGAAGAGGGGCTTTAAGCTCGCGAGAGAGAACCTTAAATCCTGCGAAGCGCGATTTCATTTGCATGATTCATGGTCCGATTTCTTTCGGCCATGATGCCTTATATCGGAACCCCATAAGCCTGAAACCACTCTTTTGCCCGAGAGTGGTTTCTTTCCGTTTTATAGAATTTATTTATAGAAGGCTTCCATACGGGACCCGTCACAAAAGCTTTCCCAACAGGCGGTTGACCGTGCCCGGATCCGCTTTGCCCGCGGTGGCTTTCATCACCTGCCCCACCAGGAAGCCATAGGCCTTCTTTTTCCCGTTCCGGTAATCCTCCACCGATTGCGGGTTCTTGGCAAGGACGGACTTAAGCAGCCCCTCAAGCTCCTCTTCATCGCCATTGGCCCCAAGCCCCTTTTCCTCCACATAAGCGCATGGGTCCACGTCGCGCTCGAACATCTCGGCAAAGACCTCTTTGGCCACGGAAGAGTTGATTTTGCCTTTTTGGACCATCTCGATCAGGGCTGCCAGATGCTTCGGCTCAAAACGGATTTCCTCCACATCCATCTCCTTTTCCTTAAGTAAGCGCATGGTCTCCACCATGAGCCAGTTGGAAACCTTTTTGGGCGGGCTGCCAAGCGCCACCGTCGCCTCGAACAGATCCGCCAGGTGTTTGGAGCCCGTCAGCATTTCGATGTCATAATCCGGGATGCCATATTCCTCGCGGTAGCGCCTCTTCTTCTGGTCCCGGAACTCCGGCTGCGCCTTGCGGACGCGCTCAATCCACTCATCGCTTATATGGACGCATACCAGGTCAGGTTCCGGGAAATACCGATAATCCCGGGCGTCCTCCTTGGAACGCATGGCATAAGAATACTCCTTGTTGTCGTCCCAACGGCGGGTCTGCTGGACGACGCCCTTTCCCTCTTCCAGAAGCTCGATCTGCCGCGCCCTCTCCCCATCGATCGCCCGGGCGATGGCTTTGAACGAGTTCAGGTTCTTCATTTCCGTGCGTGTACCAAGACCTTCTGTCCCCGCCACGCGGACAGACAGGTTTACATCCGCCCGCATGGAGCCTTCCTGCAGCTTGCAATCGGAAGCGCCCAGATATTGGATGAGGAGGCGCAGCTTTTCCAGATAGGCGATGACTTCCTCGGCGTTGCGCATGTCTGGGTCTGAAACAATCTCGATTAAGGGGACGCCGGAACGGTTGTAATCCACCAAGGAACAATCCTCCCATTCATCATGGATGAGCTTCCCGGCGTCCTCCTCCATATGGATCTCATGGATGCCCACCTTTTTCGTGCCCTGGGACGTGTCGATTTCCACGAACCCGTCATGGCAAATGGGGAGGTATAGCTGGGAAATCTGATAATTCTGCGGATTATCCGGGTAAAAATAATTCTTGCGGTCAAAACGGCAATACTGGTTGACCTGGCAGTTGGTGGCAAGCCCCACCGCAAGGGCGTACTCCACCACTTGCCGGTTAAGCACGGGCAGGGAGCCCGGCATGCCGGTGCATACGGGACAGGTCTGGGTATTGGGCGCCCCTCCGAAAGCGGTGGAACAGCCGCAGAAAATCTTCGTCTTGGTCGCAAGCTCCACATGGACCTCTAACCCGATCACGGTTTCATATTCCCTCATAGGGCGCCTCCTTTCCGAAACGCTTCCCCGCCGCAGGCGCAGGCGGTCGCCTTTTCATACTGATATGCCGCGCGAAGCAGCTTTTTCTCCTGAAAACAATCCGCGGTAAGCTGGAACCCGATGGGAAGCCCTTTGGAATCTTTCCCGCAGGGGACGCTGATCGCGGGCAGCCCCGCCAGGTTGGCGGCGATCGTATAGATATCCCCCAAGTACATCTTTAACGGGTCGGCCAGGCTTTCCCCCAAAAGAGGGGCGGTAGAGGGGGCTACCGGCCCCAGGATGCAGTCGAAGCGGGAGAACGCCTGGTTGAACGCGCGCTTGATCAAGGCTTTGACCCGCAAGGCTTTCAGGTAATAGGCGTCATAATATCCAGAGCTTAATACGAACGTGCCCAACAGGATCCGGCGCTTCACCTCCGGCCCAAAGCCCTCGGTGCGGGTCTTCTTATACATTTGGTGCAGGTCCTCGCAATCCCTGGCGCGGTATCCATATTTTACCCCGTCAAAACGTTCCAGGTTGGAGCTGGCTTCCGCGGAGGCGATGGTATAGTAAGCGGGGATCGCATAATCCACCAGGCTTAGGTCGAACTCCTCCAGGGACGCGCCCTGCGCCTTGAGCACGTCTGCCGCTTCCCGTACGGCGCTTGCGACCTCCGGGTCCAGGCCCTCGCCGAAATAGTCCCGGGGAATGCCGATCCGCATTCCGTGCAGCCCTTCTAAGAGCGCCGCCGGGAAATCCGTGTCCGTCCTTGCCACGGATGTGGAATCCTTGCGGTCATAGGAAGAAATCGCCTCCAAGAGGACGGCGCAGTCTTCCACGTTCTTCGTCAGGGGGCCGATCTGGTCCAGGGAAGAGCCGTAAGCGACAAGCCCGTACCGGGAGACGGTGCCGTAGGTAGGCTTCATCCCCACCACGCCGCAAAAGGATGCCGGCTGGCGGATGCTTCCGCCCGTGTCCGAGCCCAGGGCGGCAAAGCTCTCTCCCGCCGCCACCGCGGCGGCGCTGCCCCCGGAAGAGCCGCCTGGGACGCGCCCCAGGTCATAGGGGTTATGGGTCGCGCCGAAATAAGAGGTTTCCGTCGTGCTGCCCATGGCAAATTCGTCCATGTTGGCCTTGCCGATCAGGATGCCTCCCGCCTGCCTTAGGCGAAGCACCGCTTCCGCGGTATACGGGGGGATGAAATGTTCCAGGATCTTGGAGGAACAGGTGGTCCGAAGCCCTTGGGTGCAGATGTTGTCTTTGACGGCGATGGGGACGCCGGCCAAGGGACCTGCCTCCTTTTTGCGGTCGATCTTTTCCTGGAGGGCGGACGCCTGCGCGTAAGCCCCTTCCCGGTCTATGGTGACGTAGCAGTGTAAGCTTTCTTCTTTTTCGTCAATCTCCTGAAAGACGGCGTCCAGGGCTTCTTTGGCACGGACCTCGCCTGTGCGGATCAGGGAAGCCAGTTGGACTGCCGATAATCGTAATAACTCGTTCATGGTCCTCCTTCCTACTCCACGGTCCTTGGGACGCTAAAGAAGTTTCCTTTGGCGGCGGGAGCTCCTTGCAATATCTCGGGGCGTGCGTCGGCATCGTCCAGGGCGGGCGCCTCTATGGAGGCTTCTCCTTGGGCGGTCGCCACGATGTCGTCGCGGAACACGTTATCCATGGGGAACACTTGGGTCATGGGTTTTACGTCGGTCGTGTCCAGTTCGTTCAGTTTGTCGATATAGTCCAACATTCTGCCCATGTCTTTCTTGGCTTGTTCTTTTTCCTCCCCGCTTAGGGTAAGCTGGGCAAGGATGGAGATGTTGTCAATGGTTTCGTCGTTGATGATGGTTGACATTTTGTAGGCACCTCTTTCTTAGGGTGGTAGGGAGCGTGGGCTCCATTGGGATGCGGCGCGGGTCCCCTGGGGACGGAGGATGGCGGACAAGACAAAAACGGGCTCCGATGCGGTGGCAAGTCGCCCTTATTTTGTCTTGTCCGTCATCCTCCTGGTTGCTGCAAGGGGAACCGTGAGGAATCCAATCGGGACAAGTCTCAAAGAGACATGTCCTGGTGGGGAGCGTTTTATTATGGTTCCAATCTGGACAAGTCTCAAAGAGACATGTCCTGGTGGGGAATGTTTTATTATGGATCCAAACGGGACATGTCTCTTGGGAAGAGGGTGGTCTCGCGGATGTCGTCCAGGTTCAGGATTTTCATGGTTAGGCGTTCCAGGCCGATGCCTAAGCCTCCATGGGGAGGCATGCCGTGGGAGAAGGCGGAGAGGTAGGATTGCATGCCTTCGGTGGTCATGCCGCGTTTGGCGATTTTGTCCACAAGCATCTGTGGGTCGTGGATGCGCTGTCCGCCCGTGGTGATTTCCATGCCGCCCAGCAGGCAGTCGAAGCTTAGGGTGAAGCGTGGGTCCTCCGGGTCGTCCATGGCATAGAAAGGACGTTTCTTGCTGGGGTAATGGGTGACGAACACGAAGTCCGCGCCATATTCTTCTTTGAAGTAACGGCCGATCAGCGTCTCTTCCTCCGGTTCCAGGTCATAGGGATTGCGGATGGGCCTGTTGTATTTGGCGGACGCCAGGCGTTTCGCTTCGTCAAAGCGGACGACGGGAATCCGATCCGCCGAGGGCAGCTTCGCCTGTAAGAGGTCCAGTTCCTTCGCGTAATCCCGTTCCAGGATCTGCAGGATCCTTTTCAAAGCCCCCGTCTCCATCGCCATGACGTCCCGGAAGCTGTCGATATAGCCCATTTCAAAATCTAAGGACGTGTATTCGTTCAAATGGCGCTTGGTATTGTGCTTTTCCGCACGGAACACGGGACCTACCTCAAACACCCTGTCGAATACGCCCACCATCATTTGCTTATAGAACTGCGGGCTTTGCGCCAGGACCGCGGGACGGTGGAAATAATCCAGCTTGAAGATGTTCGCGCCGCCTTCGGCTCCTTTGCTTGCCAGCTTGGGGCTGTGGATCTCGGTAAAGCCTTGCTCCTGCAAGAACTCGCGGAAGCCCCTTACCACTCCTTCCTGGACCTTGAACTTCGCCCGTTCCCGGATGTTGCGCAGGCAGATGGGGCGCAGGGAAAGCCTGGTTTCCAGGGAAGCGCTCATCTTCCATTTCGCGACCGGGATGGGCATAGGATCCATCGGCTGCGAAAGGATGGTTATGTCCGTAAGGTGCACCTCAATGCCCCCGGGCGCTTTCTCATTCCGAAGCAAGGTCCCGCAAACTTCTACCGTAGCGGCTTCTTTCAGGCGGCTTAAGTCAAACGCCGTCACTCCCTCCTCATAGACGCACTGCAAAAGCCCATCCCGTTTACGCAAGATAAGGAATGCGATGTTGCCCATGTCGCGGATGACGTGGACGGCGCCGTTGACACGTACTTTGCCTCCTACCCGATCAGGTTCTTGAAGCTGGGGCAATTCCAGCGTTTCTTTTACTGCGATTCCTTCCAAAAAATCCATAGCCTGCTCCTTCCTGTCTAAGTGTTCCGAGCCGGACGCCTGCTGCCAAAGGTTTTCCGCCATAAAAAAAGCCCCGGAACACAATTTTCATGTATTCCGGGACGGACATTTCCAAATATCCGCGGTACCACCCGCATTGATGCGCCGCGCTTCCATCAAAGCGTCCTGGGGGCGCACCCACTCTTCCACTTAACGCGTGTCACGTATCACCCTATTGCGGCCGCATAACCCCCAGCTTCCCATCCGCATACGCTTAAGCTGCCGCAGGTCGGATCATCTGCTCCAGAGCGTTCCCTTCGCAGCTTCCCACGGGCGGCGCTTTCAGTCGGTGACGCCGCTTTCCTGTCGTTTTCCCCTGCAAGAGTCTCTTTCTTCGCATTTTCCATATTTTATAAAAAAACAAAACACCCTTGGTTACTCGCCCTTGAGTGTTTTGTCATCTTCCTTATTTTATGCAAGGAACAGGAAAATGTCAACCCCTACTTGAAAAAATTTGAAAGAAAACAGAAAGAAAACAGAAACCCAAGAAGGCACAGGATAAACTTATAAAGTTACAAAAATATTATAGCCTGGAAGATATTAAAAGGAATGGAATTTTCCATTCCTTTT
>CANPWC010000113.1 GCA_947581905.1 uncultured Acetatifactor sp. | reverse complement strand
CCTCCGTCTTGCCCGCCTTCTGGGGCTCCACGCAGCCGATGATATTGTACTCCCTGGCATCCTGCAAGCTAAGCCCGCGGTTCATTAAGGACGGGATGATCACTTCGTCATTGTAATACGCCGGCAGCCCGATGCCGGTCCGCGTCAAGGCGGCCGCCTTTAACAGCAGGGACTGGGGCGAGCCGTTCCACACCCGGATGGACAGGGACGGCTGGGGCAGGAATACATGGGCGGAGGCGCTGATGCACATAAAGGAAAGGTCATTGGTCACATCCACTCCTTCCTTGTCCTGCCCTCCCACGATCAGGTTCTGGAACAGGCTGTAGCCCGCGAAGCCCTCCGCGCTCGCCGCGTCACGGCACTTGTTCAGGTCGTTTAACTTTACCCAGACGCAGTCGATCAATTCCTGGGCGTCCTGCCTGGTAATCGCGCCTTTGTCCAAGTCCGCCTTATAATAAGGATACATATACTGGTCGAAACGTCCCGGGGAGATGGAGTGCCCGCTGGACTCGATCTGAAGCAGCTGCTGGACGAACCAGAAGCTCTGGCAGGCCTCCCAGAAGCTGGAAGCCCCTTTTTCCGGCACCCTGGAGCAATTCTTCGCGATCTGCGCAAGCTCCGCCCGCCTTGTGGGGTCCGCTTCCTTTTGCGCCATCTTGGCCGCCAGCAGGGCGTAGCGCCCCGCGTAACGGACCGCGGCTTCACAGCTTAGGATGACCGCCTCCAGGAAACGGGAACGGGAAGCATAATCCGCGTCCCCGAAGCCGCACTGCCCCAGCAGCGCCCGCGCTTCCTCGGCGATGCCCCCAAAGCCGACCTTCAACACCTTCTCATATTGGACGGTGACATGTCCTACCCCATTGTAAAAATAATTGCCCGGCGTGAACATATTGTGCTCGATCGCCTTTAACGCCTCCGGGGCCATATAGGACGTGGCAAGCTCGCTGGTGGTCTTGCCCTTCCAATACCGATGCGCCTCCCGCAGCTCTTCCTTGGTCCGTTCGGAAATGTAGAACGGGTCCGCCGTGCGGTGCTCCACCGTGTCAAATTCCTTTTCCAGCCATTCATAGGAAAATTCCGGATAGGTCTGGCAGCCCCTGGGAGCGATGGTCGTGCTTCCCACGATGAGCTCTCCCTCCCGGATGATGATGGGGATATGGTCCAGGATATGGGCGAACGCCTTGGCCCTCCTGATGATGATGGGCTGCCCCTCCGTGGACTTATAGCTTTCCGTCAAAAGCTTGGCCCTGGCGGACTCAATCTCTGGCATCTTCGCGAAAAGATGCTCCACCAGCTTCGGTATCCGATCAGTCTTCGGTATTTCCTGTGTATAAAAACGTTCCATCTGTCCCTCGTTTCCGCCCGTCCTACGGGCCCTAAAACCGCCGCGCGTTCCTCATTGGGCTTACAGGCGCCGCTTGCCGCGCCCTCTGCCCCCAGTGTCCCCATTATATCCCACATCCCGCACAAAGTCAACATGCTTGCTGCTTTTTTCTTGTTGTTTTGTGTGGATTTTGTTGGGATGGGGATTGTATTGACTTTTACAACCTCCAATGATAAGATAAGTTCAAGAAAACACAGAGGTAAGCATCCATGAATCCAATGAAATTATTCCAGATCAAGGCGGCTTTTGACCGCTTCACCTCCAACCACCCGAAGCTAACGCCTTTTTTCAAGGCGGTAGGCGAACAGGCATTGAAAGAGGGCACCGTGGTGGAGGTCAACGTGACGACCTTGGAGGGGAAACGTTTTTCCACAAATTTAAGGCTGTCCAAAGAAGACATGGAGCTGATCCGAGAGGCAAGGGAATTACAAAACCCCTTGGAATAAGCTTTCGATGAAACTGATTTTGTTAAGAAAGAGGTGTGATGTCCATGCGTGAAGATTTGTTTCCCGGCGGCGTCTGGCCGGTGATGCTGGCCCCGTTTACTCCAGAGGGGCGCATCGATTACAATGCGTTAGGCGAGCTGGTAGAGTGGTACCTGGATAACGGCGCTTCCGGCCTGTTCGCCGTGTGCCAATCCACGGAAATGTTTTATTTAAGCCTGCAGGAACGGGTAGAATACGCGCGCTTCGTCAAGGAGAAAGCCGCCGGAAGGGTGCCCGTCATCGCGTCCGGGCATGTTTCAGACGCGTTTGAAGATCAAGTGGAAGAAATCAAGGCCATCGCCGCCACCGGCGTGGACGCCACGATCTTGATCACCAACCGCCTTGCGAAGCAGGACGAGGGCGACGACGTCTGGATGGCTGCCCTGGACAGGCTCTTAGCCGCCTTGCCGGAGGAGATCAAGCTGGGCTTTTACGAATGCCCTTACCCCTACAAGCGCCTCCTGTCTAAGGAAATGATCCGGAAATGCGCCCTGACGGGACGTTTCTACTTCTTAAAGGATACCTGCTGCGACATAACCCAAATCCGGGAAAAGCTGGAAGCCTGCCAAGGCACGAACATGAAGCTTTACAATGCCAACACCGCCACCTTATGGGAGTCCCTGCTCTGCGGGGCGAAAGGCTATAGCGGCGTCATGGCGAACATGCAGTGCGGCCTGTATGCAAAACTATGCGCGCATCCCTCGGGCGAGGGCATGCGGGACCTGTCGGACGCGCTGACGATCTGCGCCTTGATCGAGCGCCAGGTCTACCCCGTCAACGCCAAATACTACCTGCAGCTGGAGGGCTTGCCCATCCAAACCCTGTCCCGCACCAAGGACGCGGCCCTGCTGGACGATACCGCCCGCAAGGAAGTCATGATGCTGCGAAGAGTGACCAAGCGGCTGGCGGAAAAATATTGCTAGGGCGTTAGAAGCCAGAACGCGATATTTGTCCGGTTCCTGGTATAAGTGATATACAGCCGTCCTTGAGAAAATTGGATGCAGGGATAGGAAAGCTCCATCTTTCCAATCCCTGTCTCCAGGTCACACAGCTTCTCCCAGGTAACGCCCTGGTCTGTTGATCTTGCGATTGAAATGGGATACCGTTCCCCCCAGTTCCTTCCTACCGGATTATAAACCAGATATATCCCCTTGCCCGGCACTGATACCGCATCAATGCCGCTATTGTTGTTAGGCAGCTTCGTCTTGCGCGGACGGCTCCAGGTTTGGCCGTAATCATGAGACAACGCGGAATAAATCCTGCCTTCGCTGCTGCGCATCAGGGCATGGACGCATCCCGGCCCGCTTTCCCAGAAGGTCGGCTGGATCACGCCTCGCTTTTTCCGCCAGATGGATTTATCCAGACGCTTATCCCACCAAGTCTCAGGCTCCTCTCCATCATGGAAAATATTCTTCAGCTGGCTGCGCGTCCAGGTCCTCCCATCATCCTTGGAAATGTCCGCGAACATGCTCCAAATCCCTGTTTCCAGGGATGCCGGAGCCAAAAGCCATCCATTCGAAAGCCGAATGACCTTATTTCGGACCGGGCCCCGCCCTCCCACGTCTTCCGCCACCAATCTGCGGGGCTTCGACCAAGTTTCCCCATGATCCGGGCTCGTCATGACGCAGGTATACCACTCGGCAATGGGCTTTCCCTTTTTATAAAATAACGTGGTCAAATCCCCCGGTCCATCCATAAGGACCGGGTTCCAATGCGGCAGCCCGTCATCCGGCGTCAACCTCCTTTTGGGCGACCAAACGCCTTGTGGAGAACGTTTCGAGCCCCAGATGCATACATCCCCCTGCCCTTCCTTTGTCCCTTCAAACCACACGGCAAGCACGCTTCCGTCCGCAAGGGGCAGGCAATGGCTGGCATGGCAGTTGCGTCCTTGCAATTCTTCCATTATTAATTCATGCTTTATCGTTTCCATGGCAACCTCCTTTTACGGCATGACAGACATGTTTCCTAAGCCCTAAGACGCTTCACGTCCTGATAATGGATCAGTTTCAGCCGCGCGTCCCGGACGGCATAACTGAAATCAGGGTCCATTAACATCTGAAATTCCCATACGCGGCGCTGCCAAACAGGACAAATGGAACGTACCTCCCCGCAATCCACGGATGGATGGAAATATAATTCATTCAAGCCCTCCGGCATGGCATAGAGCCACCCTATGACATCTTTTTTCAGGGAATCATAGGTTTCCCCTTCCCGTGGATGGAATGGATAGGAATGTAAATAATCAATCAGGGCAATGCCCCGCTTATCCGCTTCCTTCAAATCCTCCTCGGCCGAAGACGCCGAAATCCTCTCTCCATCATCGAACTGAGCGATGCGGAACATACGGAACGGAAGCTTTCCGTACCGATCGCACAGACGAAAGATTTCTTTTAAATAACCTGTTTCGGGATGACCCGGATAGGGATACAGGCTCCCCATGTGGTTATCTACATGGGAAAAAAAGAGGCCCGTATCCTGAAACCGCTTAAACTGCGCCTCTAATTCGCGCTCCACTGCGCCACGGTCCGCATGGCGGCAAAAATCTTCCACCGTTGGATATAGATAGCCCTCTTCATCTTCCAGGGATGGTTCACGCGTCAGGCTGCCCCAGCGATAAGACGCCCATTCGCTGGTGAAGGTGGTATGCAATCCCACGCAAAGCACCTCATGCTTCCGGCACCAGGAAGCCGCCTCCTCAAAGCCGGGCGTAACCGGCATCAACGTGGTAGAAGTGATCTTGTTTTCTTCCAACAAATGAAACACTGCCTGGTTATAGGCGCTGCACATTCCGAAATCATCCGCATTCAGGACCAGATACTTGTCTCCCATATTATTCTCCTTCCTTGCCGTCAAACCGCTTAGGGTTGGGACAAGGATATCATTTTTTGTACTGGCGGTCAACGAAATGGGGAATATTGAGCCATTGGAAAATACTGATGCAGGGAAAAGGGGACAAATGATTCATAGGGCAAATATTGAGGATTGCAGCCTTTATGGACGCTTGATACAATGATTTTGCCAAGCGGGAAAGGAGGGATGCGCATTTTGCAGTCGAAAGTTATGTGGTTGAAAATGAAAAAGAGCAAAGAGCTTTATTTGTTATTCTTGCTGCCTTTTCTCTATTTCATCATTTTTAAGTATGGGGCCATGTTCTGGATGATCGTCGCCTTCGAAGACTATGACGCGACCAAAGGCGTCTTCGCCAGCCAATGGGTAGGGCTGAAATGGTTCAAGGCATTCCTGCGGGAACCTTACTTCTTAACCTTGATCAAGAACACCCTGCTTATGAACATCTGGGAACTGCTCTTCTTTTTCCCTGCCCCTATCGTCCTGGCCTTGATGATCAACGAAGTACGCAACAACAAATTCCGCAGGTTCGTCCAGACTGTCAGCTACCTGCCCTACTTTTTCTCCGTCGTCGTCATATGCGGGCTGATCGTAAACTTATGCGCTACGGATGGTTTGATCAACCAGGTCATCAGCGCTTTCGGCCTACAGAAAATATCTTTTTTAAATCGACCGGAATGGTTCCGACCCATTTATATCCTGTCGGACATCTGGCAAAAGGCAGGCTGGGCTTCCATTATTTACCTTGCCGCGCTGTCAGGGGTAGACCGCCAACTCTATGAAGCGGCAATCATGGATGGGGCATCCCGCTGGAAACAGATATTGCATATCAGCATCCCGGGAATCTCTTCCGTCATTTCCATCCAGTTTTTGCTGGCGCTCGGTGAAATCCTTTCAATCGGCTATGAAAAAATCCTGCTGCTCTATAATGGAAATACGATGTCCACTGCCGACGTCATATCCACCTATGTATACCGCAGGGGCATTATCTCAGCGGACTTCAGTTACGGCACGGCCGTGAACATTTTCCAAGCCATCATAGGGCTTGCCACGATCGTCTTGGCAAATAAGGCGGCAAGGAAGGCGGAAGCTGCCAGCTTATGGTAGAAAGAGAGGAGCTCCCATGCAGAAACGGATGAAAAAAGAAACCACCTTGCATTTTTCCAAAGACCTTTTGTTCGGCATCGGAAACGCCTTTTTATTGAGTATTTTTACGCTGATCATCCTATATCCGATTTACTATATGTTCATCGTCTCGATCAGCGGCTCTTCCAATGTCATCCGCGGCGAGGTCAGTTGGTACCCTATCAACCTGAATTGGGACTCCTACCGCGCGATTTTTAAAAATCAAAATTTAGGGCGTTCCTATCTGAACACGATTTTCTACACCATTGCAGGGACTTCGATCAGCGTCAGCATGTCCGCCCTTTGCGCTTATCCGCTGTCCCGCAGGAATTTCTACGGCAGGAACCTGTTCACATTCCTAGTGGTGTTCACCATGCTGTTCGATGCGGGGATGATTCCCAAATTCCTGGTCGTCAACGCGCTTCATCTGCGCAACACCATCTGGGCGATCCTGGTCCCATCCGCCATAAACGTGTACTATATGATCATGATACGTACCTTTTTTCAAGGGATTCCGGAAGAAATGGTGGAATCCGCCAAGATCGACGGCGCAGGCGAGGGCAAAATCTTCACGCGGATCGTACTCCCCTTATCCAAGCCCGTCCTTGCCAGCGTAACCTTATTTTATGCGGTCGGGCAATGGAACGGCTATTTAAGCCCTTTGCTCTACTTGGATGACAAAAAGCTATACCCTTTACAGCTCATCCTGCGCAACATCGTCATCAGCAACGAGATGGCGACCATGAGCAGCGATATCACTTCCATGCATATTTCCACGGTGAATATCAAATATGCCGTCATCTTCGTATCCATCCTTCCAATACTTTGCGTCTATCCATTTGTACAGAAATACTTTAACAAAGGGGTCATGGTCGGCGCCATCAAGGGTTGAAAACCTTTACGGCAGGACCTGGCCCACCCACTTTCCAAAGGAGGTAACACATGAAAAGGACAAAGCAACTTATGGGCGTATTACTGGCGGCCATCCTGGTCATCCTAAGCACTGCCTGCGGCTCCTCGACGGATGATTCAGGAGGGGACGCGCAAGGACAAGGAAACGCTTCCACCCAAACTTCTTCCCCAGCCTCGCAAGAAACGCCGGCAGTTGATCAAAGCAAGCAGCCGGAACATGCGAGCTTATATTTCGACGAGCCCCTGTCATTTACCTGGATGATCGCTGAAAACGGCGACATCCCCCTGTCTAATGACATCATGACCTTGAATTGGCTGCGGGAACATATGAATGTGGATATCAACATCTTGTCCGTGCCGGAAAGCGATTATATCACCAAATTATCCACCATGACCGCCACAGATTCCCTGCCGGACGTGGTCGATGGCTCCAGCGCGGTCATTGATGCCGTAGCCGGTTCCGGAATGATCCTGAACCTGTCGGACTATCGGGATTACATGCCGGACTACCTCGCCTTGATCGAGGGGGAGGACCGCATTGACAACACCAATTCCTATAATTATGATGGCTGCATCTATGGGTTCCAGACTTTGGAGGACTACCGCATCGGCATCGCCCCTTTGGTGGACATCCGCATGGACCTTTTGGAAAAATATCAGATTCCTACGCCTACCAGTTGGGAAGAACTGTACGATGCCTTCCTGGTCATCAAAGAAAACGATCCCGATAACTATGTCTTCTCCACCCGTAACGGCATTACTTATCTGCTTGGCAACATCGCTTATTCCATGGGCGCAGGCGGATATGGGGCGACCCAAAGCGGGTATGCCGTCTACTTCGAGCCGACAGATTCCCGCTGGACCTATGGGCCTACAAAGCCAGAATTTAAAAATGCCGTCCAATATCTTGCAAACGCCTACAAGGACGGCCTTTACGAACTCCTATAACATCGCCCTCCAGGAGATCCTGCCGGATGCCTATTTCGATATGCTGGACCCCCTCACCTATGGAGGCAGCGACACAGCCCGCCAAGTCACTTTCATCAAGGACTGGGATACCTTTACCGTCATCAATTCCAACGTGGAACGCCCGGAGGATATCGTCAGGTTCTTTAACTGGCTTTATACGCAAGAAGGCGAACTGCTTACGAACTATGGCTTAGAAGGGGAAACCTATGAAATGAAAGATGGCGTGCCCACCCTTTTGGATTCGGTTTGTGAGATCGGC
>CANPWC010000112.1 GCA_947581905.1 uncultured Acetatifactor sp. | reverse complement strand
GCTGCTGCCCTGCTTCAGGCTGTCCCTGGTCCTCTTGGGGCTGGGTGCCCGCCTGAGGCTGCTCTACCTGGCTTCCGGTAGACGTGTCATCCGATCCGCTGGGCTGCTGCCCTGCTTCAGGCTGTCCCTGGTCCTCTTGGGGCTGGATGCCCGCCTGGGGCTGCTGGCTGGGCTGCTGGATCGTCTGCGTCTGCTGCTGGCTAGCTTGAGGCTTCTGCTGGCTGGCTTGAGGCTGCTGGGTCACATTAGGCTTCACGGTTTCCGTCTTCGATGTATTCGAACCGGATGCCTGGACCTGGACCTTTCCATCCTCCGTGCAAGTGCCGGACGCCTTGAAATCCTCCTTATCGTAGTTCGCGTTGCCGGCCGTGATGCCGTAGTCGCCGCAAAGCTTCTTAAATTCAGCGCTGCCTGCAAAGCCGCTGAACACCTGGCCTTTCGTCCCGCCCTTATCAAGCGTTTCCACCCAGCTTGCTTTCCCCGCAGGGTCCGCCGGACGTCCGAAGAACGCCTGGTACATATATTCCACAAAATGCTCGTTGCAAAGGTTCTTATTCTGGAACTCCTTGCTGAAGACGAAGCCGGAAGCCACATCCGCGCCGGTGCTTCCGCCCTTAAGCGCTTCCACCCAATTCATGAGCCCCTGCTCATCCGGCGTCCTGCCCAGGCAGACCGTATACAAACGCGTCACGAACCCTTTCAGGGCTTCTTCGTCTACCTTGTCCTTCGCCGCACATCCGGCGCATTCACCGGATACGGGCATGCTCTTGCCGCTCCAATCGCCGTTGCCGCGGACGATCCCGTAGCTTTCGCAGATCGCGCCAAATTCCGCGCTTCCCACGAAGCCATTGAACACGCTCCCACGGCTCTTGCCCTGCTCTAGCTGCTCCACCCAGGACTTCTTGCCCGCCTCATCCGGCGTACGTCCCAAGAAGCAGTTATACAGGCTGGTCACATAACAATCATTGCAAAGATTCTTCTGGATGAATTCCTGGCTGAAAAAGAAGCCGGCCGCCGCATCCGCGCCGGACATCCCGTTCTTCAGCTGGGAAACCCAGTTGTTCAAGCCTCCCTCATCCGGCTCCCTGCTAAAGCAGACCGTATAGAGGCGCGTAACGAAATCTCTAACCCCCTCATTAGAGTTTGCCGCATGGACGACGCCGGTCTTCCCACTCATGGCGAATAATAACAGAATGGAAAGCAGGCCAACTATTATGCGACTTTTCATGCTCTGTCTTTTCATGCCATCCTCCTCGCTTCCACCTCGATGGATTTTGTTATCATTACCTCAGTTGCATATCCGTATTGATTGTAAAACCATTATAGGCCCAACAATTTGGTCCTGTCAACCGTTTTTTTTTAATTTATAGAAATATTATAATTGGGACGAGACGTTCCAAACCATTTCCATTTTCCCTTGCATCGTATCAGGTTTTGTATTCATATTTCCCTGCCTTTTGCGTCCATTCGCGCCCGGCAAGGCGGATTTTCGCCTCGGCGCCTTTCGGGATTTCCACTTCAAGGCGGATCCCTCCGTTTTCCATGCGCTCCCATGCGCATGCGACCCTGCCGAGATGGGTCTGGATCCGTGCTTCGACGAACGTAAGCCCGCAATTCACGGCCGGTGCAATGGTGAAAGAGCGAAATGCGTCCCGGACATCCCGGATCCCCGCCAGATGGGTATACAGGAATTCATCGTACGTCCCGAGGAAATAGTGATCTTTGGACCGCGTCGTCGCCTCCCACGCTTCCCAGGCAGTCGTCGAACCATTGGTAAGCCAAAAGCCCCAGCTGGGATAGTCTGTCTGAGTCAGCAGACGGTACGCGACATCTTCATAATGATGGTCGCACAACACAGGGAGAATGAGCCGGGTGCCGATACAGCCCGTGTCCAAGCGATATCCCCGCCGGACCACGTCCTTCGCCAGATTGTCGGCGACCCTCTCAACGTGTTCTTCCGGTACAAGCCCGAACGCCAGCGGAAGCAGGTTGGAGGTCTGCCGATATTTTGTGCGTTGGGCGTTGTCCCTCCAGTAGGATGTCTCGTAAATCCCCTGTTTTGAACGGAAAAAGGTCTCGTTGAACGCATGATAGATCTCATTCATGGCGGTCCGGTATTCTTCCGCATCGTCCGCCTTATCTAATGCCTCGGCAAGACGTATCATGGATTTCAGCATGGCGTAGATGAAGGCAGTTCCGCAGATTTCAGCGCCCTCGGAGGGATCCGCCGCGGTCATCTCGTCCTGTCCGCCGGACGGGGACAGCCAGTCAGCAAGGCCGTCGCTGCCCCAGACCCATCCTTTTTCCCGGATTTCTGAGATATCACGAAGCGCCATTTGGCGCAGGTCCGGGTAAAGCTGCCGGACGGTATCCGTCATCCCGTAATAATCGTACAGCGCCTGTGCCCCGAACACGAAAACCGTATTCCACACGGGGGAGTTGTCAGTCCCCCATCCCGCGGTGGGAACCATGATAGGCACGATGCCGTATTCATGCTGGCAATCCGCCATGGTGCCCAGGAAAGCCGCCAGAAATTCCCGCATGTCGAAATTGTACATCATGGTTGTCAGCGCGCAGCCCAAATCGCCCAGCCAGCCGTTCTTCTCCCAGACTGGGGTATCTGTGGGCTTGCCCTGGAAATTGTTGAGCATCGTGCGGCGCATCAGCCTGTGCAGCTGATTGATCTGTTCATCTGAGCATCGAAATTCAGAAACTATGTCCATGTCGTTGGCAACCCGGTAGGCAGTTACGTCATCCGTCGTAAGGACGCCCGTATAATTTTCAACCAGAATGTACTGAAAACCTTTGTAGCTGAATTTCGGTTCAAACTCCGCGGCGTATCCGCCGCTTATGTAATGGTCCTGTTGCAGATAGTGATCCGGCCACCATGATCCATCGCATCCCTCTCCCTTGCCGATCTTTTGGAGCCGTCCGTCATTTTGCAGCTGCTCCCCGTATGTGATCACGGTTTCGGTCCCACAGGGCGTGGAAAGCTTCAGCTTCGCCCATCCTGTCACCATTTCCGGCAGGGAAACCAGATAGCTTCCGTCGGCAATCCGGCAGACGCTGTCCGGCTTAATCTGCGCGATCCTGCGGATGGGCGGCATGGCCTGCTCCTTCAGCCCTCCCGCCGGAGGGTCGCTAAGGCGGGCGCTATACCAATGGTACTTTTCAGGATCCGTCCGCCTCGCATCAAAGGTTTCCCCTTGATAGATGCCGTTTTCGCGGGTGGGGCCATCGGTCGTCACCTCCCAGCCTTCGTCGGTTGCCACGGTCTCGGACGTGCCGTCCGCATATCGCAGGCTCAAATCAAGGATCATCTTTGGGGAGGAGCGCCAAACGGCGTCTTGCCAGTTCCACACGCCTCCGTTTTCGTTATAAAAGCCGTTGCCGAGCTCTACGGTAATCCGGTTCTCCCCCGGATGGACCAGCTTCGTGATGTCGAAAACGCGGTAGAGAACGGTCTGGCTATACTGCGTATGGGCGGGATTGAGCAGACTGTCGTCGGGCAGTTCTCCGTTTATCCGCAGTTCAAACAAGCCAAGCCCGCAGATCGCGACATGTGCCTCGGCCACGTCTTTCGTGATGTCAAAAATACGCCTGAAAATCGGGGCGACCCGGTTTGTGGCCGGGATTCCCGCGTCAATCCATCTTCCTTGCCAAGCATAGGGCTGTATGTCTGATTTCTTCATAAATCCTCCATTTTCCCAGATTTCTTTCTAAAATCATAACACAAATCCGTGTTTTTGCAATAGCCAATGGAAAGAACTTTGTCCCTGTTTTATGTTCCATTGCAATTTCCGGCCCGCCATGGTATGATAAAGCCAAATCAATCGTAATGGAGGGATGCCCCATGGATAATCCCATGCTTACCCATGCCAGTTGGATCGCCTGTGAAAAGTTCGCATCACCGATCATCCGCCGGATCTTTTCGGTGAATGCGTTTACGTCCGCGGAGCTGTACATCACCGGTCTAGGCTATTTTACGGCCTATCTGAACGGTACGCCTGTCACCGACAACCGATTCCTGCCAGCCCAGACTGACTATCACCCCCGGGATACGGCCAAATTCAACTATCCCATCCATGACCGGACGCGCCATCGGATCCACTATCTTAAGTTTGATGTGACCCATCTGCTGACAGAAGGGGAGAACCGCCTGCATATCCTGCTGGGGAACGGCTGGTACAGGCAGACCCTGCGCAAAGCCGAGGGCGATATGTGCTACGGAAGCGCCTTGAAAGCGCGCTATGCCCTCCATATCCACACCCCAAGCGGCAGCTTTGTCATCGCCTCCGACGGCGACGAGCTGTACGGGAACTCCCCCATCCTGGAGAGCAATCTCTACCGGGGCGAGGTCATCGATCTACGACAAACGGTGGAATATACGGAACGGGTGAAGGTCATCCAGATGGATATCCCGCTGGTTCTTCAGGATTGTCCGCCCGACCGGGTGGCGGAGGAGATTGCGCCCAAACTGGTTTGTCGGCAGGGGGATGCCTGCATCTATGATAACGGCGTCAATATCACCGGCGTGGCGGCCCTGACGACGGACGGCCCTACGGGCGGGGAGATCGCCCTATCCTTCGCTGAAAACCTGAACGCCGACGGTACCGATCTGGATCCCTCCTCCACAGGCGGCAATCAGCTGCAGGAGGATCGCTTCCTCCACGGCGGCGGGCATCATGAATTTATCCCGCAGTTCGTCTTCCACTGCTTCCGCTATTTCAAAGTCACCGGCGACTTTTCCTCGGTCAGGGTCTTGGTCATCCATACTGACGTCCCGACAATTTCACGGTTCGAGAGCGACAACCCGGTGCTGAACTGGCTCTACCAAACGTTCCGGCGGACGTTTTTGAACAACCTCCACGGCTCGATCCCTTCCGACTGTCCCCACAGGGAGCGGCTGGGCTATACCGGGGACGGCCAGCTCACCGCCGAGGCCGCCATGTACTGTTTTGATCTGTCAAGGGCCTACCGCAAATGGATTCTGGACATTTTCGACGGGCAGGGGGAGTCGGGACACATCCAGCATACCGCGCCCCTCCAAGGCGGCGGGGGCGGCCCTGCCTGCTGGGGCGGCGCAGCGGTGGTCCTTCCCTACCAATACTACCGCTTCTACGGGGATCGCGACTTCCTTGCGTCAGTGTATCCGGGCATCGTCCGTTGGATCGGCTATATGCGCTCGCGGCGTGAGGACGGCCTGATCGTCCGGGAGGAGAAAGACGGCTGGTGTCTGGGGGACTGGGGCAGCGCGACCCGCCCGGCCATCGATCCCGCCTTCGTCAACACCGCCTTTTTCGCCCATCTGCTGGCCTATGCCGCCGAGCTGGCAGAGGTTTTGGGACATCCAGACGACGCCAAATCCTTCCTTGGGTATCGCGAGGACGCAAAGCAAGCGGTCCTTATACGTTTCTACAATCCCGAAACAGGGGACTTTTGCGGCAACGTTCAGTTTGCCAACGTTTTCGCCCTAACCGTGGGGCTGGGCGACCACCGCACGGCGACGCATCTTAGCGAGGCTCTGGATGAAAGCAAGGACGTCCTGGATATTGGGATCGTGGCCATGGATCTGCTGATCCTTTGGTTCTTCCGGACAGGGGAACAGGATCGCGCCTTGCAGGCGATCGAACTTTTGACTTGTCAGATGCGGGAATGCGGCGCTACCACCGTCTGGGAATACCCTTATCGGCCAAACGTCTCCAACTGCCATCATATGTTCTGCGGCATGGTGCGCTCTCTCTTCTCCGAATTGTTGGGCATCCGCCTGGCGCTGGACGGCAGTATCACTTTCGCTCCCGAGCATCGACTGCCCACCGGGGTGGACTATGTCCGTGGAAGCCTGATCCTCCGGGGGAAAAAGGTGATTTCGGAACTTCACCGGGATGGGAACGGCGTCATGGCGAAGCAGGCTGTTGAGTTAAATATAAGAGAACCCTAACTGACCAAGCCGCCGCGAGGCGGCTTGTCCCAGCTACATTTTATTTTAATTTCCCCTTGCTTTTTCCTTGGGACGGTGCTATAATGTCAGACATGGAAACATAGCTCAGCTGGGATGAGCGCTCGCCTGACTAGCGGGAGGCCAAGGGTTCGAGCCCCTTTGTTTCCATTTTTTTTTGCTCAAAAAGCCCGCCGCCCGTCTAAAATGCGTCGCCCAGCCAAAAGCCTGCCTTTCCTTTTCCTCTCATCTTAAAGCCCGCCGCCCGTCCAAAGCACATCCCCAGCCGCACAGGATGCGGATTCCTTCATATATTATATTAACCATTTAAAAACGGAAAACGAGGTGCTTTTATGGCGCTTGTAGTGCTGGATGCCGGCCATGGCGGGCAAAACCCGGGGGCGGTCTACCAGGGCAGGCAGGAAAAGGAGGATGCGCTCGCCCTTACCTTGGCTGTTGGAGACATCTTAAGGCAAAATGGGGTGGACGTGTTTTTCACCCGTGAGGAAGACATCTATGAATCCCCTTATCAAAAAGCGGCGGAGGGGAATGCCGTCGGGGCGGACTATTTCGTGTCCATCCATCGCAATGCCAGTCCCTATCCCAACCAATACAGCGGCGTGGAGACGCTGGTTTATGACCAATATGGGCAGGCGGCCCAGTTGGCTGGAAGGATCAATGAGCGGCTGGAGCGGATCGGCTTCCTCAACCTGGGCGTCAACGAACGCAAAAACCTGGTGGTGTTAAACCGGACGCGGATGCCCGCCGTCCTCATAGAGGCAGGCTTCCTGAACACGGATAAGGACAACGCCCTCTTTGACTTACGTTTCCAGGACATCGCCCAGGCGATCGCGGACGGCATCCTGCAGACCGTCCGCGGACAGGAATTGGATTCTTAGATTCTTTTAAAATGTTCCATAAATTATTATAACTTTCTTCAAACATTGTTCATAATTCTCCTGTAGAATAAGAACCATAGAAAAGCAATGCCTTGAAAACTTTTTTCTTTTCATAACTTGCCAGCAGGCTTAAAGCAAGTCTGCTGGCCCTCCTTTTTTTCAACCGGCGGGAAGCCTTAACAGGCACCCACATAAATGCGCGAATGCCACGCGCGCCACAACAACGCGAAAGCCGACAGCTTCTCTCCGCTGTCGGCTTTTTGCGCATCTTGGCTCGTGCCAGCCATCCTCTTTCTTTGCTTTAAATTTTGTTCAATACCTTGAAGTGCGGCTTGTAGACCGTATAAATCTTGGAACCCTGGTCGTGGCCGTACTCCTTCTGGAGGGAAGCGCGGATGGAGTTCAGGTTCTTCCTCGGGATATGGTAAAGGAACTTGCCCAGTTCCTCCGCCGTCAAATCCGTCAGGTCGCTCCGATCCAGGACGATCCCCACATAGCAAAGGAAGCGCTCCTTTTGCGTGGGAAGATAAAGATCGTCCAGTGCCTTCCTACATTCCTGATGTTCCTTCAGTTCCCGGTAAATATCGTTGCCTGCCTCATTCCCAATGAAAATCTTCAGGGCGGTATTCACCTCCGTCAATGTCGCCATGGAAAGGGTGGAGAACAGTTCATAGACGCTCTTGGCATCTTTTTGCGGCGTAGTGCTTCTGCTGCCGTACACGATCTCGCGGATCAGGGACTGGATCGGCGATTCCTCTTCGCCTGCCAAGTTTGCGGCGGCTATTTCCTGTACCGCCGTCTGCGCCCCTACCGCTGCAGCGCCGGATGCTTCGTCCTGTGCGCTTGGCTTGGAAGCAGGCTCTTTCGCCCCATCCGCCTTCTCTGCCGTCTCTTTTGCCGCCGGTTCCTTGGCCGCAGGCTCTTTCGTCGTCACCTGCGCCTTATCCTGGGAAGCGGCCGGCTTGGCAGCCTTCCGGTTCCTCTGGGATTGCCTGGAACGGTTGCCCTGCGCTTTCCCGGTAGCCGCGGGCGCTTCCGCCGCCTTTAACTCTGCGGCCGCTTCGACTGTCGTGCCCTGGGTCGAAGCAGCTTCGCTTTCTGCAGCCTCCTGTAAAACGTCCTCCTTGGGAAGACCGCCTGGCTGCTTGGCCAAAAACGCCTCATAGACCACCGGCAAGGGTTCCTCCAT
>CANPWC010000111.1 GCA_947581905.1 uncultured Acetatifactor sp. | reverse complement strand
GCGGCTCCTTACCCTGGGCTTCCTCCGTGAGTGCGGGCGGCTCCACGCCCTGGGCTTCCGCCGCGGGGGCGGGCGGCTCCTTACCCTGGGCTTCCTCCGCGGGGGCGGGCGGCTCCACGCCCCAGGCTTTCGCCGCGGATGCCGCTTCTTCCACGATGCCCAGGTACACCGACTCTTTCAGGTAAGTGCTGTTATCGTAGATCTGTGCGTCTTCATCCGCCTTGCCAAAGTAAAAGCCCGTCGTGAACTGCCGATAAGTGCATTTCCCAATCTCCGCCCGGTACCAATCCATATTGTCCTGGTACTTTTGCGGATCCTCCAAATAATCATCGATCGCTTTACGATAGGTCCGCGCCACCGTCGCCACATAAAGCGCGGCTTTCATGCGTCCCTCGATTTTCAGGCTGTCAACCCCCGCGTCCACCAGCTCCGGTATATGCTCCACCATACACAGGTCTTTGGAATTGAACAGGAACGTGCCCCTTTCATTCTCATAAACCGGGAGATACTCCCCCGGACGGGTTTCCTCCATCACGGCATACTTCCAGCGGCAAGGGTGGGTGCAAGCGCCTCGGTTGGCGTCCCTCCTGACAAAATAATTGCTCAACAGGCACCGCCCGGAATAAGAGATGCACATGGCTCCATGGATGAAGCATTCCATCTCCATCTCGGCGGGGATCTTCTCACGGATTTCACGGATTTCTTCCAGGGAAAGCTCCCTGGCGGACACGACCCGCCTCACCCCCAAATTCCACCAGAACAGATAGGTTTGGTAGTTCGTGTTGTTCGCCTGAGTGGAAATATGGATCTCCGCCTCTGGCCAGACCTCTTTTGCAAGTAAGAACATGCCCGGGTCAGATAAGATCAAGGCGTCCGCCGGTTCTGGCTTCATGTCGCGCAAGAGGGCGAAATATTCCCTCGCCCCGTCCAGGTCTTCGTTATGCGCCAGGATATTGGCCGTCACATAAACCTTTACATTCCTGCCATGGGCATAAGCGATTCCCTCCGCCATTTCTTCCAGGGTGAAATTCTTCGCTTTTGCGCGCAGGCCATAAGCCTCGCCGCCGATATATACCGCATCCGCGCCGAAAGACACCGCCGTCTTCAATCCTTCAAGGCTTCCGGCCGGGACCAGCAGCTCCGGCTTCTTTCGTTCCGTCATCCTTATCCTTCCTGGGGCTTCCCTACAGGAACCCCCTTTCCCCACCTATCATCGGCGCATGCCGCGTTTCACATTTCATGTCACGCCGTCCCCACCCTCACAGGCGCACGCCGCATTTCACGTTTCATGTCACGCCGTCCCCACCCTTACAGGCGCATGCCGCGTTTCACGCTCAACGCCACGCCGTCCCCAACGGGGAGGATGCAGGTCGTCAACTGCTCATGATGCGTCAGCTCATAAAGGTACTCCCGCATCCGGGCGTGGATCGTGCGGTCGCGCCTGGCGACGGCGAACCGCGACTCCATCACATCGCCATCCTGCAGCACATTGTCACTGACCAACATCCCGCCATCCCGCATCAGGCGTAAGACCTTGGGCAGGAAGTGGGGGTACTGCCCTTTCGCCGCATCCAGGAAGACGAAGTCATATCCGCCGGGCAAACCATCGAGGACCTCCAGGGCATCCCCCTCGACCAAAGCAATCCGCCCCTCTTTCCCCGCCTTACGGAAATTCTCCCTGGCCCGGGCGATCCGTTCCTCCACTTTCTCAATCGTCGTGATGCGGCAGGCAGGCGGCGCATATTCACTCATCAAAAGCGCCGAAAACCCGATCGCCGTCCCCACCTCCAGGATCTCCTTGGGCTCCCTGGCCTCCATCAGGAACCTTAAAAGGTTCTGGGTCTGCTTGCGGACGATGGGGACCTGGTCCGACAAGGCTTCCTTTTCCAGTTCATCCAGAAAAACAGGGTTGCCTTTATCAAATGAATTAATAAAGGCAACCGTTCTTTCCTCCGTTATCATTCCGTTTCCTCGCCTTCGTCCCGCACCGTCCCGACCGTCATGGCCGACAACATCTCATCCACGGTCATGGCGGTGCTTAGCTCATATTCGCCAGGCTTTATGTTTACGCGATATTCCGACAAAAGGAATTGCACCACGAACAAATTCCTGTCCCGGATCAGCCCTTTCTCTTCCAAGAGGCTGCCAATCTCCTTGCCCGCGTCAAACGCGTCCTTCAGGGTCCCGAAAGAGTATTCCTCGTCCTCCTCAATGACAGGCGCCATTTCCTCCGTGACCACGAAAGGCACGGTCCTGCCCTCATCCACCGCCAGGGGCTCCTCCGCGAACACACGGTACCCATAGTCATAACCGACCATGGCGCCCTTATAGACCACCATGACCACCACCACTGCGATACAGACTTTCAACACCGTCCCAAGGACCGCGACAATGACATCGCTTACTTTCATTTTGACTCGTCCTCCCTTGCCGGACCCAATGTTCGTCACTCGAATTCCAGCTCCGTCGTCACGCGCAGGCTTAAATCCTGCATCAGGCGGCAGAACGCCAGCTCCGCGGCCAGGAAATCCGCCACCAGCGGATTTTCCCGGAACTCCGAATACTCGTTTTCAAACCTTTCGATCACTTCAAAGCCGGTCTCGCCGCTTTGCTGCATTTGGAAATTCAACATCCGATACGCGTCGATCTGCGCCTTCAATTCCGGATATCGCTTGACCTTGTCCTTTTCCCTGGCATAATCCTGATACTCCTCAGAGGATTTGATCGCTTCCACATAACAATGCACCGTACTGTCAATATCCCTCATCGTATCGTGACCTCTCTTACCGTAACCTTATTTTCCCGCGCCCATACGGACGCCTATCTAACAAGCCCCGGGCTCATACCTCCATGATGATCGGCAAGATCATGGGACGGCGCTTGGTCTTGCGCCAGATATAATCGCTTAACGAATCCTTGACCGCGCCCTTTAACTTCCCCCAATCCGTGATGCCGCGCTCCAGGCAGGCTCCCAGCGCCTGGTCCACGACGGCATGGGCTTCTTCCAACAGTTCGTCAGATTCCCGTACATAGACGAAGCCTCTGGAAACGATGTCCGGCCCTGCCACCAGCTCTCCGCTGGCCCGCTCCAGGCTCATGACCACGATGACGATGCCGTCCTCCGCCAAATGCTGCCTGTCCCGCAGCACCACGTTGCCGACGTCGCCCACTCCCAGCCCGTCCACCAGGATGGCCCCTACCGGGACCTTGCCGGAAACCTCCGCCCCGTCCTGGTCCAGCTCCAGCACGTCGCCGGAGGAAAGCAGGAAGATATTGTCTTTCTCGATGCCAAGGCTTGCCGCGATCTTCGCCTGCGCCTTCAGGTGCTTGTATTCCCCGTGCACCGGAATGGCGTACTGGGGGTTTACCAAGGTATAAATCAGCTTGATCTCTTCCTCACAGGCATGCCCTGACACATGGGCATCCTGGAAGATCACGTCCGCGCCCTTGCTCAACAGTTCGTTGATGATCTTCGTTACCGGCTTCTCATTGCCCGGGATCGGATGCGAGGAGAAGATCACCGTATCCCCAGGCCCGATCGTGATCTTGCGATGGACGCTGTTCGCCATCCGGCTTAGGGCCGCCATGCTTTCCCCCTGGCTCCCCGTCGTGATGATGACCTGCTGCTCGTCAGGATAATTCTTAAGCTGGTCCAGATCCACCAGGGTGTTCTCCGGAATATGGATGCAGTCCAGGTTGATCGCGGTCTCGATGATGTTCACCATGCTGCGTCCTTCCACAGCCACTTTCCTGCCGAACTTATAAGCCGTATTGATGATCTGCTGCACCCGGTCCACATTGGAGGCGAAAGTCGCCACCAGGATCCTGGTATTCTTATGCTCCTGGAAAAGGCTGTCGAACGTCCTGCCCACCGTCCTCTCCGAGGGCGTATAGCCGGGGCGTTCCGCATTGGTGGAGTCGCACATCAGCGCCAGCACCCCTTCTTTTCCAAGCTCGGCAAAGCGCTGCAGGTCGATGGCGTCCCCATAGACCGGCGTATAATCCACTTTGAAGTCCCCTGTATGGACCACCACGCCGGCAGGCGTGTGGATGGCTAACGCCGCCGCGTCCACGATGCTGTGGTTCGTCTTGATATACTCCACGTCAATATCGCCTAAGGAGACCGTCTGCCCGAACCGGACCACGTGCCGCTCCACCGTCTGGAGCATCTCATGTTCTTTTAATTTATTCTCAATAATGCCCATGGTCAGCCGGGTGGCATAAATCGGGACATTGATCTTACGCAACACATAGGGCAGCGCGCCGATATGGTCCTCATGGCCATGGGTGATCGCGATCCCCTTCACTTTCTCAATATGATTCTCCAAATAGGTGGTATCCGGGATGACCAGGTCGATGCCCAGCATGTCGTCCGCCGGGAAAGACAAACCGCAATCCACCACAACTATACTGTCTTCATATTCGAAGGCAGTCATGTTCAATCCGATCTGCTCCAAGCCCCCTAAAGGGATGATCTTCAGCTTGGAACCAATCCTTCTATTCAATTTTTTTCCCAATCAGCATAACCTCCATTATTTTACAATGTCATACGATCTCCACGTCGTCTAAAAGGCTTTGGAACACGCTGGCAACCGCGCCAAGCTCGTCGTCATCGGATACGATGGTATAAATCCCGTCCGCCTCGTCCGCTTCCGACACATCTTTTAAAATCAGGGCTTCCCCGTCGCCGTCCTCGCTGTCCGTCACCAGGATATACTGGAACCCTCCCAACGTCGTCTGCTCTAGTACATAAAATTCCACCGGCTCCTCCCCGTCCGGCATAAACTTGATCTTTTCCAATGAAAATCTTCCTTTCTACTTCCCGGCCGCGCGGCGGTCCAAATACCCCTGCAAGATCAGGGATGCCGCGATCATGTCGACATACTCCTTGCGGCGCTCTCCCCGGATGCCCGCCTCCGTCATCGCCCGATCCGCGGCCACCGTGGTAAGCCTCTCGTCCCACATCACCACGTTTAGGCCCGTCCTTCTCTCCAGCTTATCCCGAAACTCCTCCGTCAGGGCGACCCTTTCCCCTTCGGTGGCGTTCATGTTCTTTGGAAGCCCCAGCACGATTTCTTCCACATCGTATTCCAAAATCAGCTCCTCGATGCGCGCCAGCGTCCGGCGAAGCTTGTTCGCTTCCTTGCGCCGTATGATCTCCAAGCCCTGGGCAGTCAGAAGCAAAGGGTCACTGATTGCCACCCCTACCGTCTTAGACCCAAAGTCCAACCCCATGATCCGCATGGATTTCCTCCTAATCCCAATCGTTATTCCGGATGTACTGCGTTAAAATCTCCTCGACCAGTTCGTCACGTTCCACTTTCATGATCAGGCTCCGGGCGCTCTTATGGCTGGTGATATACGTCGGATCACCGCTCATGATATAGCCGACGATCTGATTGACAGGATTATAGCCTTTCTCTTTCAATGCTTCATATACGGTGGACAAAACCTCCGTGACGCTGATCTCCGGTTCGATCGCCACCTTGAAGTATTGTGTATTTCCTAAGTCCTGCATATTTCCTCCTCCATACCTGGACTTCCTCATTTCACGCGCTTTCCGGCATGAGGATGCGCATCGCCTCGTCCTCACGCCATTTAACCCTATCTTACCGCATTCTCTTGAAAAAATCAATTTAAAGATTGTGAAATCATGATTTCATCTGTAAGAAATCCCACTATTTTAACCATTTTCCTGCAATTTGACAGGTTTTCCCCCACATTTAAGGCCACCGCCACGTAATCCCTGGTATGTCCGACCTGGAAACGGCGTCCGTCCAACACCTTTTCCTCTTCAAACAATACCTCCGCCTCTTTCCCTATGTACTTGCCGCGAAACGCCCGCGACTGCTCTTTCTCCAACGTAAAAAGCAGGTTGCTGCGGGCGGCTTTGACTGGATCCGGCACCTGTCCCGGCATGGAAGCGGCCCTGGTCCCCTTGCGCAGGGAATATTTGAAAATGTGCATCTCGTAGAACCGCACTTTCTTAAGGAAAGCGCAGGTTTCCTTAAATTCCTCTTCCGTCTCGCCGGGGAAGCCCACGATGACGTCCGTCGTGATCGCCGGATGGTCAAAAGCCTCCCGCAAAAGTTCCACGCATTGATAGTATTCCCCGGATGTGTAGCGTCTATTCATCCTTTTTAAGGTTTCGTCACAGCCGCTCTGAAGGGACAGGTGGAAATGGGGGCAAAGCTTCTTGGCCGCGCTAAGGCGTTTTACGTTTTCCGGCGTGATGATGCGCGGCTCCAGGGAGCCTAAGCGGATGCGCCGCACGCCTTCCACGGCGTCCACGGCTTCCACCAGGTCTATGAGCTTGGGACGGTGGTTATAGGAAGCCGGGATCCTTTCCCATGTCTCATCATCCAGGTCGATCCCGTAGGAGCTTAAGTGGATGCCCGTAAGCACCACCTCCTGGCAGCCCGCCGCCACGATGCCGCGCACCTCCTCCAAGACATCGTCCAAGCGTCTGCTGCGCACCCTGCCCCTGGCATAGGGGATGATGCAGTAGGAACAGAACTGGTTACAGCCGTCCTGCACCTTGATATAGGCGCGGGTGTGCCCGGGGGCCTGTCGCAGGGGCATTTCCTCATACTCGCAATCTGCCCCGATCTCCAGGATGCTCGCATGGCCCAGCGTTTTCCGCTCCAGGGACGATTCCGCGGCGGGCGCGCTTGTCCCGGGCGCGCTCGTCCTGACCCCTCTCTGGGCCAGGTAAGCTTCCAGGATTTCCACCAGGTCCTTCTTACGGTTGTTCCCTATCGCCAGATCGATGCAGCCATCCTTAAGCGCCTCTTCCCCGCCGACCTGGACATAACATCCCACTGCCACCACCACCGCCTGCGGATTGAGCGCCTTGGCCCTATGCAGCATCTGCCTGCTTTTGCGGTCCGCGATATTCGTCACTGTGCAGGTATTGATGATATAGACATCCGCCACACAGTCAAAGGGCACAATGCCATATCCCTTTTCTTCCAGTTTTTGCTGCATAACGTCCATCTCATAGGAATTTACCTTGCAGCCCAGGTTATGTAATGCCACATTTATCATGCCAAACTCTTTCATTTTTGTACTGTTTTGTCCTTGACTTTTCCCTGTTTTCCAAGTAATATAATGGCGAAAGACGAAAAAGTCAAAGGAGGTGAACCAAATTGAAAACCGTTCAGATTTCTCTAAACTCTATCGACAAGGTAAAGTCTTTCGTCAACGACATCACAAGGTTCGATTATGATTTCGATCTGGTATCCGGAAGATATGTCATCGATGCCAAGTCCATTATGGGTATCTTCAGCCTGGACCTGTCCAGGCCCATCGACCTGAATATTCACGCGGAAGAGAACATTGACGAAGTAATGGAGACCATCAAGCCTTACATCATCTAAGCGTGCCAGCCACGAAAGGACTAGCGATGACGATCGTCCCGGGGAATCCCCTGGGACGATCTTTTTTTGCAAAAAATGTCCGTCACTCCACGATGATCAGTTCCTGCGTCTCAAGCGCCGCCTTCATCAACTCGTCAAGCTTTTCCTCCATGCCTCTTTCATGCCTGCGGATGACGTTCACGTTCGGCTTCGTCACCGGATGCTTTGCCACGAAGATGGTGCAGCAATCTTCAAAGGGCTGGATGGAAGTCTCAAACGTCCCGATCTTCTTAGACAGTTCCACGATCTCCTGCTTGTCGAAGCCGATCAAAGGGCGGTAGACGGGCAAGGTGCAGACTTCATTGGTCGCCACCAGGGACGCCATGGTCTGTGAAGCCACCTGTCCCAGGCTTTCCCCGGTGATCAGCCCCAGGCATTCCGTGGACTTGGCGATCTGCTCCGCGATCCGCATCATATAGCGGCGCATGATGATGGTCAATTCCTCGTGGGGGCTGTTTTCATAAATATAAAGCTGGATATCAGTAAACTGGATCACATGCAGGTAAACCGGGCCGGCATAACGGGACACGATCCTCGCCAGGTCCACCACTTTCTGCTTGGCACGTTCGCTGGTGTAGGGCGGCGCATGAAAATAGACCGCGTCGATCTTCACGCCCCGCTTCGCCA
>CANPWC010000110.1 GCA_947581905.1 uncultured Acetatifactor sp. | reverse complement strand
AGCTTCTACGCCGAGACCGCTTACAGAGGAGGAGAAAGCGTCCGGGGAATATGAGGAGCTCCTGCCGGGCGTTTGGGTGAAGAAGACTGATGTGGAAGAAGAGCAGCCTTCAAGTGATGACGAACAGCCCTCCGTGAATGGACCGAGCACGCCGGAAGAATTTATGGCGGCAGGTTACGTGGAGATCTATCCTGGTTTGTGGTTGCCAAGGGAAAGCGCGATAGAGCTTGGATATATCACGGAAGATGACACGACAGAGGGAACGGATGCCGGTGCCGAAACGGTTCCTCCAGCAACCAACGATACCCCTAGCGGGACCGAACCCGCTGGCGGGAATGATACGGGAACCGTGGTTGTAGAGCAGCAGGCTCCGGAGAACAATGGTCCGGCGGATCCTAACAGCCAGGAATGGAAAGACGCGATGGAAGAATTTAATGCATTGATATTGCAGCAAGGTGGACAGGTTTACCCAGATGTTGAACCCGGTGGTATTGATCCCAACGCTCCAAACATTGTATTACATTAAAAGAAAGTCTGAGGACTGGTCAAAGACCGGGCTGGGGGGTAGGTTCCGGGTCTTTCTGGCGAGACCCATTTTTGGTCCTGCCCTCCCAAGTCAAAAGGGGCTGCCGCTAAGTTTTAGCTCTGCGGCGCCCCCGTTTGTCATTACTTGATATACCTACCGAAGCTTTTTCATGAGCTCACTCAAAATGTCGTAAATATTCCAGCATTCATACTCATCCCATCTGTCTTCTAAAGGTTCATCGTTTTCATTTTCACCATAATCATGGTAAGTGACGACTTCAAGATCCGATCTTTGCTGTGCCTCAATAGACATCCTATTTGGTGATGCACTCTCCAAAACGTAAGGCTCCCCCGTTTGACCGTTAATATAGACCGTTATATACGTGTCCGTTTCATATTGCCTGACAAAAGCTTCATGTGCCCTTTCCACAATCTCGTCATAATGCTCATCAATCATATCAAATAACATGTGTTTTACCTCCATGGCAATTTATAGCCTTATTATACAACGATTTCCCATATACGTTAAGCGTTTTTTGAAATTTTTGTAATTTTTGTAATGGCAAATTTTAAGCATCCAAGGTCCTGCCTGGCAATATTATTAGGAAGTTTCCCGAACCTGGAATCCTCTTCCTGGATAGGCCGTGTTATGCAAGCGGCTTTGTTGGGAAACGGCGTGCGTACGACGGCGGGATTTTGGGTGCCAAGCTTTTGAAAAAAACGCTGTATTTCCAAGTCAGTTTGTAGTATACTTATGAAAGCCGTAAAAAGGATATATAGGGAAAATGGTATGGCAGCAAGGAGGAGCGGTTATGAATCTGTTTGTATGTTATCCGAAATGTTCCACTTGCCAGAAGGCAAAGCGCTATTTGGATGAAAAAGGGATGGAAGTCCAAGTGCGTGACATCAAGTCTGAGAACCCCACCGTGGAGGAGCTGCGGGAATGGCAGAGGCGCAGCGGGCTGGAGTTAAAGCGCTTTTTCAATACCAGCGGGCTGTTGTATAAGGAGATGAACCTGAAAGATCGGCTTCCTGCCATGACGGATGAGGAGAAGCTGCAGCTTTTGGCTTCGGATGGAATGTTGGTGAAGCGGCCGATCCTGGTGACGGATGATAGGGTGCTTGTGGGTTTTAGGGAAAAAGAGTGGAACTTCATATAGGAGCAGGCAAGCGATGGACAAAAGAAAAATAGGGGGGAGCATCCTGATCGGCGTGGGAGCATGTTGCCTGGTGGCGGCCCTGGTCATTTGGGGAAAGCGTCAGGTGGATGATAAGGCGCTTCAGGAGCAGATGGAAACTTTAAGACCGATGGAAACCGAAACCGGACCCGGCGAAATGACCGGGGAAGATTCTGGAAACGATGGCGGAGGCGCAACCGCCGGGACGGGAGAGTCAGGCGAGGAGCCTGGCACAGAAACCACCGGGATGGAAAGCCCAGGAACCGCCGGGACGGGAGAGTCAGGCATGGAGCTCGGCGCAGAAGCCGTCGGGACGGAAGACCCAGGAACCGGCACGGCCGGCACAGAAGGTGGTGGCGCAGCCACCGGGACGGGAGAGTCAGGCATGGAGCCCGGCACAGAAACCACCGGGACGGAAAGCCCAGAAGCCGGCGCGGGGGACCATCCCCTGGTATCGAACCCTTATGCGGAAGCTTACCTGCAAAACGGCGATATGGTGGCGTGGCTCAAGGTGGACGGGACAGTGATAGACTACCCGGTCATGCAGACCATGGAGGATGAGGACTATTACCTGGAGCGCGGCTTCGATAAAAAGGACAACCAGAACGGCTGCCTTATCATGGATACGGACAGCGTGGTGACGGGAGATGTGAGCACCAATCTGATCATCCACGGCCATAATATGCGCAGCGGAGCCATGTTCGGCGACCTGGAAAAATATGAGGACGCGGATTACTGTGAGGAGCATAAGCGGATCCAACTGTATACCAGGGAATGCCTGCACGAATATGAGGTCATCTCGGTATTCCGTTCCCAAGTATATCGCAAGACGGATCAGGTTTTCAAGTACTATAAGTTTTTCCAGGCGGATACCCAGGAAGAATTTGACGATTGGTATGACAATATCATGGAGCTCGCCCAGTTTGACACGGGAGTGACGGCCCAGTTCGGCGACCGCTTCCTGACCCTGTCCACCTGTGTTTACCACGTGACCAATGGGCGTCTGGTGGTTGTAGCCAAGGAGGTAGGGCAGGGGGATCATTATGAACCTGTGGAATGAGAAAGCCTCATGGCTGGGATATCGCCGTTCGGCAAAAGGGTCGATCGAGATGACGGATAAGGATGGAAAAAGATGAAGTGGACGAAGTTTAAGGTAAAGACGGTTACGGATGCGGAAGATATCATTATCAGCGCGCTCTATGACATTGGGCTGGAGGGGGCCCAGATCGAGGACAAGGTAGCCTTGACCGCGATGGAAAAGGAGCAGATGTTCGTGGACATCCTGCCGGATGAGCAGGAAGACGACGGAATCGCATATTTAAGCTTTTTCCTGGAAGAAAAGGAGGATGGTTCCCTAGAACTTGGGGGAAGGAAGACGGATGCAAAAGAGGTCTGTGGCCTGATAAGGCAGGAACTGCAGACGCTTTCCCAGTGGCTGGATATCGGAGAGGGCTCCATTACGGTGGATGAAACGGAAGATATCGATTGGATCAACAACTGGAAAAAATATTTCCATCAGTTCTACATTGGCGATGACATCTTGGTGATCCCCTCCTGGGAAAAAGTCGCGCCGGATACGGACGCGAAATATGTGCTTCATATTGACCCGGGCACTGCGTTTGGCACGGGGCTGCATGAGACCACGCAGCTTTGCGTCAAACAACTGCGCAAGTTTGTCACCCCCCAGACGAACCTTCTGGATGTGGGGACAGGGAGCGGAATCCTTTCCATTTTGTCTTTGATGTTCGGGGCCAGCCATGCCATGGGGACGGACCTGGATGTCTGCGCCGTGGAGGCAGTGTCGCAGAATTGTGACGCCAATGGAATCCCTATGGAGCAGTTTGAGCTGTTGATCGGCAATTTGATCACGGACCCAAAAGCCCGGGAACAGGTCGGGTTTGGCTGCTATGACATTGTGGTGGCGAATATCCTGGCACAGGTCCTGGTGCCGCTTACCCCGGTGGTCTGGCATCATCTTAAGCCGGGCGGGATTTACATCACCTCCGGCATCATTGACGATAAGGAGCAGACTGTGTTGGACGCGGTGGAAGAGGCAGGCATGGAAGTGCTGGATGTGACCTACCAGGGAGAGTGGGTCTGCATTACCGCCCGCAAGCCGGAAAGTTAAGGAAGTAGAATTAAGAAAGCAGGTGTAGGAAACGATGGAACGAAGGGATAAAGTGAATTACTATTTGGACCTGGCGGATGTGGTCTCCAAGCGCAGCACTTGTCTGCGCAGGCGCTACGGGGCGGTCATCGTGAAGAACGACGAAGTGATTTCCACAGGTTACGTGGGCGCGCCCAGGGGGCGGAAGAATTGCACGGACATGGGCTACTGCCTGCGCCAGAAGATGCAGATTCCCAGAGGGGAGCGCTATGAATTGTGCCGGAGCGTGCACGCGGAGATGAACGCCATCATCAGCGCATCCCGGGATAAGATGATCGGAAGCACTTTATATCTGGCGGGGCGCGAGGTGGACACCGGAGAATACGTCAAGAATTCCTGCAGCTGCTCCATGTGCAAGCGCCAGATCATCAACGCCGGCATTTCCCATGTAATCATTCGGGACACGCAAGACGAATACCGGATCCTAGATGTGGAGGACTGGATCAAGAACGACGAATCCTTGGAAGGGACTTTCGGCTATTAAGGCATTGGGGGAGAGGGCGAAAGGAAAGGCCATGTATCAGTTTTTTGTAAATCCCAGCCAGATCCAGGGGAAAACGGTCACGATCCTTGGAGGCGACGTAAACCATATCAAAAACGTCCTGCGGATGAAGCCGGGCGAGGAAATCTCCGTCAGTAATGGGCAAGACGGCCGGGAATACCGCTGTGGCATCGTAGCCCTGGAGGAGGGCCAAATCCTGTGCGAACTGCGTTTCATCAAAGAGGATGGGGTCGAGCTGCCGGTAAGGGTGCACCTGTTCCAATGCCTCCCGAAAGGGGACAAGATGGACCTGATCATCCAAAAAGCGGTGGAATTAGGGGCTTCTGAGGTCGTCCCCGTCGCCGCGAAGCGCTGCGTGGTGAAGCTGGACGGGAAAAAGGCGGAAGCGAAAGAGAAGCGCTGGCAGGCGATCGCGGAGGCCGCGGCCAAGCAAAGCAGGCGCGGCATCATCCCTTTGGTCTCCCCTGTGGTTCCTTTTGAACAGGCCTTGCTTCAGGCGCGGTCCATGGATTGCAAGCTCATCCCTTATGAACTAGCCCAGGATATGGGGTATACGAGGGAGTGCATAGGGAGCCTGCGGGAAGGACAGGATGTGGCTGTCTTCATCGGCCCGGAGGGAGGCTTCGAGGAAGCCGAGGTGGAGCAAGCCAAGGCTTGCGGCTTTTCGCCCATTACGTTGGGGAAACGCATCCTGCGTACAGAGACCGCTGGGCTTACGGTTTTATCTTGGATCTTATACCAGATGGAGCAATGACTCCCCCAGCCGCAGGATGGTAAAACGCTTAAGCCGCTGGGCGGTAAAATTTTATTGAAAAATATGCTGGGAACGGATATAATAATACTTGCTTCGAAGAATGCGCTTTAAGGAGCCGCATACATTGAAATATAGGTTTAAAGAGGAGGTAATGGGTTCATGCAACAGAAATTCATGATAAACAGGGCAGCGTTGAAACAAGAGGCCAAAAGCGCTATGAGCGCGACGCATCCCCATCCTTGCGTAGTCACTTTGGCCATGTTCGGGATCTTCATTTTGGTAGGGGTAGCGTTGGGGATTATTTCAGGGATTTTGTCCAAGTTCGACATGTTTGGGGCGATGCTTTCCGCTTTGGTCTCCTTAGCGGTCTCGCTTTGCTCGTTCTGCATCGAGGTCGGTTTCTTAGGCTATTGCTACAAGGTTTATATCGGTCGTGCGATCGGGGTCGCGGACCTGTTCGCTTATGCGCCCCAGGTCCTTAAGTACATTGGGCTGGCCCTTTTCGTCAGTCTTTTCACCTGGCTTTGGAGCCTGTTGTTCGTCATCCCCGGCGTCATTGCCTCGTTGCGTTATTCCCAGGCGTTGTTTGTGATGATCGAACATCCCGAGATGGGCATTCGGGAATGTGTCAATGAAAGCAAGAGGATCATGAAAGGCAGGTTGATGGAGTACTTCGTGCTGGATCTGTCGTTCATCCCCTGGGGCTTGTTGACCTCCATCACATTTGGCATCGCAGGCATTTATGTCATGCCCTATATGATTGTCACCATGGCAGGCTATTACCTCAAGATTCGGGATTGACAGAAAGCTCCGGAAGGAAAAGGAAGAAAAGGCCGTGCGGATGTGGCGGGACGAGCGCCTGTTTCGCACGGCCTGTTTTTCCAATGAAGTTTTGCCCATTATGGAAGATTGATAGAAAAATCCGGCGTCCCTGCATATGATAGGAAAGTAGGGGCCGAAATTCAAGCTGGATCGTCGCCTGCGGGAAAAGGACCGTAGGCTTTAAGGAGCCTGGAGGCCCTTGCTGGAAATGTGGCGGCTTGCGCCAGATGTAAGCGCCGGGCGTAAAGCTGCCGAAAAAGGAGAAGATTCCATGGAAGTTTATCTTGATAATTCCGCCACGACGAAGGCGTTCCCCGAAGTGGCGGAACTGATGACGAAAATCATGTGCACGGATTATGGGAACCCGTCCAGCCTCCACACGAAAGGCGTGGCGGCGGAACAGTATCTGCGCTATGCGCTTCAGACGCTTTCCGGCATCTTGAAGGTGAATGAAAAAGAACTGATCTTTACATCCGGCGGTACGGAGTCGGACAATCTGGCCCTGATCGGCGCCGCGTTCGCCAACCGCCGCCAGGGCAGCCACATCATCACCACCTGCATCGAACATCCTGCCGTCCTTAAGACTTGCTCCTATCTGGAATCCTGTGGGTTTCGGGTGACATACCTGCCCGTGGACGCGAGCGGACGCATATGCCTGGGGGACCTGAAGCGTGCCATGACGCCGGACACCATCTTAGTCTCCATCATGCACACCAACAACGAGGTCGGGTCCGTCCAGCCCATCGCGGAGGCGGGCGAGCTGATCAAGCGCATGAACCCCCAGGCCCTATTCCATGTGGATGCGGTACAGGGTTTCGGCAAGGCAAGGATTTATCCCAAACGGATGAATGTGGACCTGCTTTCCGCCAGCGGGCATAAGATCCATGGCCCCAAGGGAGTGGGCCTGCTCTATGTGGGCGAGAAGGTCAGGCTTACGCCCATCCAGTTCGGCGGCGGGCAGCAAAAGGGGCTGCGTTCCGGTACGGAAAACGTGCCTGGCATCGCCGGCCTGGCAAAGGCGGCGGAGCTGGTATATGCCGGGTTAGAGGAGGATGTGCGCAGGCTGTACGGCTTAAAGAAGCTGTTTTTGGATGGCGTGTCGCGTTTGGACGGCGTCCGGGCCAACGGGCTTGTGGACGGTAAAATCGAGGGAAGCGCCCCTCATGTGTGCAGCGTGTCGTTTGCGGGGGTTAGAAGCGAGGTCATGCTCCATGCGTTGGAGGACCGGGGCGTATACGTGTCCGCCGGAAGCGCCTGCTCCGCCCGCAAGCCCCAGCCCTCTGCCACCCTGAAAGCCATGGGGATCGAGAAGGACCTGCTTTCCTCCACCCTGCGCTTTAGTTTTTCCGTTTTTACCACAGAAGAAGAAATCCACTATACTTTACGGCAAATCTATGATATGATTCCTATGTTGAGGAGATATACCAGACGTTAAAACCGTAAGAGAAAAGAAGAGGAAGAACATGTTCACAGCTTTTTTGATCAAGTATGCCGAGATCGGCGTAAAGGGCAGGAACCGATATCTGTTTGAGGATGCCCTGGTCCACCAGATTAAATTCGCCCTGAAAAAATGTGAGGGGAAATTCCTGGTCCATAAGACCCAGGGACGCATTTTCGTAGACGCGTTGGAAGCTTTTGATTATGACGAGGTGGTGGAGCGCCTGAAGCAAGTGTTCGGGATATCCGGCATCTGCCCTGTCGTCGGCGTGGAGGACGAGGGCTTTGAGAAGCTGTGCGGAAAGGTCGTTGACTATGTGGCGCAGGTCTACCCGGACCGCCATAAGACCTTCAAGGTGGCGGCCAGGCGCGCCCGCAAGGATTATCCCCTGGATTCCAACGGCATCAACGCGAAGCTGGGGGAGGTCCTTCTGGACGCTTATCCGGAGATGAAAGTGGATGTGCACCATCCGGAGATCATGCTGCATGTCGAAGTGCGGGAGAAAATATACCTTTATTCCATCGTGATCCCGGGACCGGGCGGCATGCCAGTGGGGACGGGAGGGAAAGGGATGCTCCTTTTGTCAGGGGGCATCGATTCGCCTGTCGCGGGCTATATGGTGGCGAAGCGGGGCGTGAAGATTGACGCGGTCTATTTTCATGCG